>CALISW010000059.1 GCA_938041655.1 uncultured Thiotrichales bacterium
AAAAGACAAAGCCCCTATTCAGGGGCTTTGTCTTTTATGGATCTCTTGTAAGGCACGATTCTCAGTTACCTGATTCGATGTTCAGGATGCACGAGTGCAGCGAAGGGCAGGACGCCCGAGAGCTGTCTGCCCCCGGCCACCAAATAAAAATGCCCCTCATTGAGGGACATTTTTGTCATATTTTCTTGTGAAATATACTCGTTTAGATTTCACTGAGTTAAACTGTGTTTTTGTTAGGGTAATTCTGGTGCAACTAATCATTGTTTCATTGTTAGGGAAATTCTTTTCAGTACTCTTCCCTGACAAAAAACGGCAGCTAGAAAATAGCTTCACTATATCTACCTTTGGGCAGTCTTCCTGTGAGAGCTTTGTAGACCGCTGTATTCGTAGATCTATTCTGGATACACAGTTAGCAAGCAATGGTTCAACTAACACAGAGTTATTACATCAGAAGTTTTGGCAACATCAAAAACCAGAACAATGGTTTGATCAGACAGCAGACCGTCTGGAAAGCATTCATAAGCCGATCATAGAGCCCCATCTACATAAAACTCTTCCAGAATTGCAGGCGCTAAAAATAAAAACAGTAGTTGAGCTGGGTTGTGGTAATGGTGCGTGGCTGGCACATCTTAAAACTGTATTAACAGAACAAGAAAAGTTCGTAGGTATTGATATTTCTTCAGAACAGATTGAGCAAAATCAAAAGCGATATCCTGAATTGGATTTTCATTCGAGTGATTTACTGGGGTGGGTCAAAAGCAATCCAATGGATCACGTTTTGTACTTAACCAACTGTGGTGTACTTGAATATTTGTCTCAGTCCAGTGTGGAAAGTTTGTATAAATGTATTCAAGCTAGAGGAAAGAATCAATCATTGTTTTTGGTTGAACCGGTAGATGTGACAATGGATTTGGAGCTGCCACAAGATTCAATATTGTTCGGAGATGAGCATAGTCATTCTCATCATCACACACATTTACTGACAAAGGCAGGTTTCAGGATTTTTTATCAGAAATCTATTGAAGTGGAAGGCTATCGTTTGTTGGTGATTGCTGCACAACCAAAGGTTTAAAATTACCGATAAATGGTTACTACTCATGGTAGTTATTGAACGCCACCTCACTCTGGTTTTGATTTTGTTAGTAAGATATAAATAGTGAGGATGACAGTAGCTTTCTGGCGACTGTTATTTCAAGGACCAGAAACCGAGCGAAGACATTTTCTTGAAACAAGCAACCATACATGAGCTGTTCAAAAATAGCGTTGCAGACTATGCCGATAAAGTTGCTGTTCGATTTCAGAATCATGAGCTCACCTATGCTGAATTGGATCAATATTCGGATCAATTTGCAGCCAAACTGCAAAGCCGTGGAGTTAAACCGGGTGACTACATTGGTTTGCATTCTGAACAAAGGCTCGAACTACCAATAGCGTTATTAGGTATCCTGAAAACGGGTGCCGCATACGTTCCACTTGATGAAGCACAGCCTGAAGAGCATGTGCGATATATTCTCAATGAAGCAAACATCTCTTTTGTTATTTCATCACTGGAGTGGATCGAATTAAGTAACGTCGAAGTACTGCCGTATGAGATGCCTGCAACACATCATGCGTCATTTACAACAGCTTCTATTAATTCCAATAACGTCGCCTCGTTATTGTATACCTCTGGGACTACCGGTGAACCTAAAGGTGTGATGGTGCCTCATCGCGGGGTAGCGCGTCTTGTAACAAATTCGGATTACGCTGATTTCAGCCATAAACAAGTGTGGTTACAACATACCAGAGTAGCATTTGATCCTTCTAACCTGGAGATTTGGGGTCCACTTCTAAATGGCGGAGAAATGGTGGTGATGCCTGAACAAGAGCTCTCACTTCGAGCGCTAGGACGGGCGATTAAAAATTATTCAATCACGTCAACTATCCATACCACAGGGTTGTTTCATGCAGTCGCTGATGCCTGCCCTGAAAACCTAATCCCTTTAAAGCAACTGATTGTAGGAGGCGATGTTGTCTCCCCTGAACGTTGTCGGATTGTGTTGGGGTTGGCACCGGAGCTGGAAATAATAAATGCCTATGGGCCAACAGAAAACACGACTATTACTAGCAGTTATACGATTAACAAATCAAATAAAGATCGATCTGGGCCGGTACCAATTGGTAAGGCGATAAACGGCACAGAAATATTATTATTGAACGAAGAGCTGGAATCGGTAGATAAAGATGAAATTGGTGAACTTTGCTGTGCTGGTGATGGAGTTGCTCTGGGTTATTTAAATAAGTCGGAAATAAATAATGAAAAATTTATTCAGCTCAATAATTCTGAAGAGTTAATTTATCGAACAGGTGATCTGGCGCGCTATGGAGAAGATGGCCTTTTATATTTTGAAGGACGATTAGATCAGCAAATCAAGTTACGCGGTTTTCGTATTGAGTTATCAGAAATAGAGCATGCACTAGAAAGTCATTCTGGCATTCAGCAGGCAGTGGTGACCGCGACTAACAAGCCTGACCAAACTGATAAAACTATAGTTGCACACTGTGTTGTTTCATCCGCAAAAACTGATGAGCAAGTTCTGAAAGAATATTTAAACAGCTTGCTTCCGAGTTATGCAGTGCCAGCACAGTTCACCTTTATTTCAGAAGTGCCACTAGACGCAAATGGTAAAGTTGACCGTAAGCGATTACAAAAACTCTCCGTTCAGAATGCCACCAACAAGAAGATATTCGATTCATCAAATTCAGGCGGCGAAACCTGTGACCTGATACAGGATATTGTTGCCAAGGTGATTGATGTCGAGAACCTGGATATTAACGCCAATTTTTTTGATCTTGGTGCCAGTTCTCTGGAAATGGCAAAAATCCATGAAATGTTGCAACAGCAATTAGAGCGTGAATTTAATGTAACGAAAATGTTTCAGTATCCCAGTGTCATATTGTTGACCAGTTATCTCAAATCGCAATCGCAAACAACATCATCAGGAGCTGAGCAAGAAACGTCAGGGATTTCTCGACCTGAGATTGTCAAGGGTTCATCAAATGACAACGGCTCAATTGCAATTATTGCTATGGCTGGAAAATTCCCCGGGGCTGAGGATGTAGAACAGTTCTGGGAAAACCTCGTAGAAGGTAAGGAGACGATTACGCGTTTTACGTCAGAGCAACTTGAGATTTCTCATGCTGATGATGTGCCTGCAATAGCTGCTCGTGGGGTTCTGAGTGGGGCTGCTGAATTTGACGCGCAGCATTTCAGAATTTTGCCCAAAGAAGCGGCCATCATAGATCCACAGCATCGAGTTTTGCTTGAGTGTGCGCAAACTGTTTTGGATCAAGCCGCTTATTCTCCTGAGAAGTTTGAAGGCAAGATCGGAATTTTCGCTGGCTGCAGTATGAATACCTATTTGTACAACAATGTTTGTGTGGATACTGATTCACTGCGTTCTTTATTGGCAGGTTATCCGGTAAACAATGTTTCAACCTTGATAGGGAATGATAAAGACTTTTTACCCACCCGAATTGCACATAAGTTAAATCTGACAGGTCCGGCAGTGAATGTTCAATCAGCTTGTTCAACATCATTAATGGCTGTTGCACTGGCTTGTGAAAATTTACGCACCAGACAATGCGATATGGCGTTGGCGGGCGGTGTGTCGATATCTTTTCCCCAACATAGAGATTATCTCTATACACCCGGTGGTATTGCATCGAAAGATGGTTATTGTCGACCTTTTGATCACGAGGCTAGCGGCACTGTATTTGGTGATGGAGCCGGTTTGGTGGCCTTGCGTCGGCTGGATGATGCTGTGAAAAGTGGGGATCAAATTGTTGCGGTCATTAAAGGCTATGCAATTAATAATGATGGTGCTGACAAAGTCGGTTATACCGCGCCTAGTGTCAGTGGTCAGGTAGATGTAATTCGTAGTGCTCACAAAGATGCCAATATTTCTGCCGACCAAGTAGGTTATGTTGAAACTCATGGTACCGGAACGCAACTTGGTGACCCAATTGAAATCACTGCATTGCACGAAGCATTTGGAGCTAACAATGCCAAGTCATCTGAATGTTTGATTGGATCAGTAAAAGGTAATGTTGGCCATTTGGAAACTGCGGCGGGCATAACTTCTTTAATAAAAACCGCCATGGTAGTGAAACACAATCAGATACCAGCGTTAGTCAATTTTGAGCAGGCTAACCCGAATATAAATTTTGAAAACACTCGATTTAAACCAGCGCAAAAAACTGCCGAGTGGCCATTAGCTCAATCTACCCGTGTGGCAGGAGTCAGTGCATTCGGTATCGGTGGGACCAATGTTCATATGGTATTGGAGCAGCCTCCAGTATTTGAGCAGCCAGATGATTCAGCTAGCTATCCACATTTATATCCGGTGTCTGCAAGTTCAAAGGTGGCTTTGAGTGCACAAGTAGAACAACTTAAAGAGTATTTGCAGAAGTCGCTTGCACGAGCAGATGATGTGGCATTAAGTTTGCAACAAGGACGAACAGATTATCTTCACCGTGCTGTGGGCTTGGCAGATTCAGAAACAGTACTTCTGGAAGGAACGGCAGGCACTCCGATTGAAGAAATTGTCTTTATGTTTCCAGGGCAGGGCTCGCAACATCTTGATATGGCATCTGGTCTATATCAGAACGAGAATGTTTTTAAAGCAGTTGTAGATCAGTGCAGTGGTTTGCTCGAAACTCAATTAGGCTTGAAGCTGATTGAAGTGCTGTATCCAGATGATGCCCAGCGTAAAAAAATGGCTGATACGTTGTTAAATACTGCGGTCGCGCAGCCAGCGATATTTGTTATTAGTTATGCACTCACTAAACAATGGCAGGCATGGGGAATAAAGCCTGATCTTTTGCTCGGTCATAGTATTGGCGAATTGGTAGCTGCGACTGTTGCTGGTGTCTTTCGTCTTGAAGATGCGCTGGACTTGATTGCAAGCAGGGGTAGTTTGATGTCGTCTCTGGAAGGCGGCTCCATGTTATCTGTTGGGCTGGCAGAAAATGAGCTGGCGGAATATCTGGATAGTGTCGATCTAGCTGTTGTCAATGGTGCCCGAAACTGTGTCTTGTCAGGTACCGATACTGCCATTGAGGCCGCTGCAAAGAAGCTGGAGCAGGCTGATGTTGCAACCACCTTGTTACATACTTCGCATGCGTTTCATTCTCGCATGATGGATTCTATAGTCCAGGAATTTACTGAGCAGGTTGCATCTTATAAATTAAATTCACCACAAATCCCCATTTACTCCACGGTAACAGCAAACATTTTAACGGATGAAGAGGCTTGTAGTCCGAGCTATTGGGGAGAGCATGTTCGCCAACCAGTGCGTTTTTATAATGCAGTAAGTGATATTTGGAATCGCCGTGAGCGTCTTTTACTCGAAGTAGGGCCGGGGAATACTCTGGCAACTTTGTCGGCCGCCAATCCTGAAAAAGAGTCAGCCTCTTCATGCGTTTCTTCCATGCCACACGCTAAGTCGAAAGTCTGTGACCGGGAACATTTGTATCAATCGTTTGGCAAGTTATGGGCTTATGGTGTCGAGGTTGACTGGAAGAAAATACATCCACGCAGTAATACCTCAAGACGTGTGCCATTACCTACCTATCCATTCCAGCATCAACGACATTGGCTGGAATCCAGTGGTATTGGAACGCTGAACCTGAATCATGATTCGTGTGAAGTGCTTGAGGATGAATTGCCAACAACACAAGCGCCACAGAGTATTGCTACTGCAGTAGAGATTGATACGCGGGCTTTATTGGCTGAGTTGCTCTCTGATCTATCTGGCTTTTCTGCAGATCAGTTGTTGCCGAGTGCCACCTTGTTGGAGTTGGGTTTTGACTCATTACTATTAACTCAGGCTTGCAAGGACATTAATCAACGCTTTGACCAAGCATTAACATTGCGACAAATACTGGACGAGCATAATTCAATCGATAAGCTCGCAGCATTTATAGGTGAACTTGAACAGCCAAAAATAAGCCCAGCAACTTCTGATTCAAAAATGAATTTGAAAGACAGTGCGCAAATAACGGCACCGAAAGAACAAGTGCTGGAATCCTCTGCGCCACTGTTAAAAATTTCAACACAGAACGATCAGGATCTGACTGACGAGCAACAGGTTTTTCTAGCTGATTTGATTAAAAGGTACACGAAAAAAACGGCGCAATCGAAGGCTAAAACAGCAGAGCATCGCGAACATTATGCCGACCCACGTACCGCATCTGGATTCAATCGGCTCTGGAAAGAGATGGTGTATCAATTAATTGCCATCAAATCCAAAGGCTCCAGGCTAATGGATATTGATGGCAATGAATATATCGATTTACTCAACGGCTTTGGTCCCGGGTTTCTCGGGCATGCTCCAGAAATAATTACCGATGCCTTGAGTGAGCAATTGGATGCCGGTTTTGAAATAGGTCCACAAAGCCTGTTGGCAATGGAGGCAGCAGAGCTATTTTGCAAATTAACTGGAAACGAACGTGCCAGTTTTGTTTGTACAGGTTCCGAGGCAGTGCAGGCTGTCATGCGCATTGCGCGTACGGTAACTGGTCGTGACAAGATTGTAGTGTTTAGTCGTGATTATCACGGTAACTTTGATGAAGTTCTGGTCCGGCCGGTCAACAAAAATGGACAATTGAACTCTGCCCCGATTGCGCCGGGTATTTCTAACCGTGCAGTTGGCGACATGATTGTACTGCCTTATGGTACACAGGAATCGCTAGAGATTATTCGTGAACAAGCTCATCAGCTAGCCGCAGTGATGGTTGAACCTGTACAGTCACGACGCCCTGAATTTCAGCCAGTAGACTTTATTAAATCATTGCGCGAGATTACCAAAGCATCTGGTAGTTTGTTGATTTTCGATGAGGTGATTACTGGTCTGCGCTTCGGTCCGGGAGGGGCGCAAGCCTTATATGAGGTTGAAGCCGATATATCTACCTATGGAAAAGTGGTTGGTGGAGGTATGCCGGTTGGTGTAGTTGCGGGTAAAGCGCGCTATATGGATACCTTTGACGGTGGTCAATGGCAGTATGGCGACGACTCTTTTCCAGACAAGCCGGTTACATTTTTTGCAGGAACATTTGTGCGGCATCCAATGGTCATGGCGGCGACCAAGGCAATGCTCACTCACTTAAGTCATCAGCCCCCGATTTTCTGGAGAACTATTAGTGCCAAGGGAGATAGACTGGCGCAAACGATAGATCAATTCTTTCAAGAACAATCTGTACCGCTGCGCATGCTTAACTGCGGCTCGTTAATGTTTGTCCGGGTTATGGATAATCATCCTTATGCAAACCTGCTCTTTTATTTACTGAGAGAAAAGGGCGTATTTTTACTGGAAGGATTCCCTTCTTATGTAACAGATGCGCATACAGATGATGAGCTTGACTACATTATCAATGCATTCAAGCATTCTGTCAGAGAATTGCAGAGTGTTGGCTTTTTTGCTGATAGTCAGTACAGCTCGCCAGTACAGCCGGGTTGGATGCAGCCATTGCCGCTTTTGGGTCAGAATGATCCGTCTTTAGGTGGAAGCGAAACATCAGCTGTTATTCAACTGGAAGTAGATACTACCGAAGCACAAAAAGAAATCTGGTTAGCGATGTTGATTGATAACGACACCTCGCTTGCCTACAACGAGTCGATTAGTTTATATCTGAACGGACACGTCAATCATCATAATCTCGAACAAGCGTTGAGTGAAACTTTTAATCGGCACGATTCATTACGCAGTACATTTAGCTCTGATGGCACCCGTATGTCTATTCATGAGCATTTGCCTTTTACCTTTCCTTTTCATGACTTAACTAACCTAGATAAGGCAGGCTCGATTGATCAGCTTGAAAAATTCAAGCTAGAGGAAGTGGGGCAGGCCTTTGATGCCACTGATGGTCCTTTTGTACGTGGACGTATTATCAAGTTATCAAAGCTTGAGTGGGTGGTGATCATTACAGCTCATCACGTGGTATGTGATGGTTGGTCGGTCGATTTACTGTTGCGTGATTGCAGTGAAATTTATTCTGCTTTGTGTACAGGTCAGGAGCCAGAACTGGAACATGCCAGTTCAATGATTGACTACCTTGAAAAAGAACAGCGCTGGGAGAAGAGTGAGCAATTTACTCGCAGTGAAGAATTCTGGTTAAAGAAATATTCCAGCAATATTCCGGTGATGGATTTGCCTACCGATAAACCCCTGCCTGCGCTAAAGACTGCAAATGGTGCTCGGCTTGACGTCATGCTTGATCCGGCATTAATAACTGGAATTAAAAAATCCTGTGCTGAACAAGGTGTGACTTTTGTAAATTTTATGTTGGCCGTGTTTAGTTTGTATTTGCATCGTGTTACTGCGCAGGATGACATTGTGATTGGCTTGCCGGCTTCGGGACAGGCAGCAAGGGGTATGGAGGATTTGGTTGGGCATTGTGTGAATTTGCTGCCTTTGCAAAGTCATTATCAGTCAAGCATCACGTTTAAAGAATTTTTGACAGATGTCAGGACTGAAATGCTGGATTGTTTCGAGCACCAGTATTATGGCTATGGCAAGCTGGTGAGTCAGTTACGTAATCAACGCGATCCGGCTCGCGTATTTTTAGCGCCGGTGATGTTCAACAGCGATAACGGTATTGATCTTGATAGCCTGGAATTTGCAGATCTTGATTTGACGCTGGAATCAAATCCACGCAGTTATGAGCATTTTGAATGGTTTTTGAATATTCTCGAAAACCAGGGCGAACATGTGATGCAGTTTAGTTACAACACTGACATGTTTGAAGAGCAGTCAATGCTTGCTCACCTCGATAATTACCAACAGCTATTGTTAGACGTAATTTCTAACCCTGATCATAAGCTTTCTGAATTCGCATTATTGTCTGAGCAAGTTGCCAAACAGCAACAAAAAAGTGGATTGAGAAATTCAGTTGATATTCCGGAGTTTATTTTTACTCAAATTTTAGAGCAGCAATTAGATGCGTGTAGCACTGATACTGCAGTAATTGTACCGGCTAACAGTGGCAATCAAGCAACAGCTGAACATCTTCTGGACTATACCGAACTCAATCAGCAAGCAAACCAGATTGCACATTATCTTTTAGAGCGAAATATTGGTGTTGGTGATGTGGTTGGTATCGGTTTAACCCGAGGTCGCTACTTATTACCGGCGCTATTGGCTGTGATGAAAACAGGGGCTGCGTATTTACCACTTGACCCGGCATTTCCTGAAGACCGACTGACATACATGCTTGAGGATGCTAAGGCGAATATGGTGTTGACCGAGTCAGCCTTGGTTGAGCAGACGTCCTTCAAAAGCCTCGATGCCTTGGCACTTGATCTTGAACAATCCAGGCTAGCGACCTACTCAAATAATAACCCTGGGCTGGAGATTGATACATCACAGTGTGCTTATCTGATCTATACATCCGGTTCTACAGGTAGGCCTAAAGGCGTAAAAATCAGCCATCGATCGATGTTGAACTTCCTGTTGAGTATGCAAAAAAGACCGGGTTTTTCAGATCAAGACAGACTGTTGGCTGTTACTACATTGTCGTTCGACATTGCGGTGTTGGAATTGTATCTACCCTTGTTGGCGAGAGGTTCTGTGGTATTGGCAGCGCAACAAGATGTTTATGAGCCACGCCGATTGATCGAACTAATATATGCTTTTGACATTACCGTTATGCAGGCAACACCAACAACCTGGCGTATGTTGCTGGAAAATAAATGGCAGGGTACCGAACAACTTAAAATTCTTTGTGGTGGTGAACCTTTCCCGCAAGAGCTAGTAGATCGGTTGCTTCCACGTTGTGAAAGTCTGTGGAACATGTATGGCCCTACAGAAACTACAGTTTGGTCATTAGTTAAAGAGCTAACAAGTTCCGCGGAAAAAGTGACAATCGGAACGGTTATCGATAACACAGAAGCCTTGATACTTGATGAAAATTTGCGTTCGGTACCGCATGGGGTTAAAGGTGAATTGTTCTTGGGTGGCGCAGGGTTGGCTATCGAATACCATCAGCGTCAGAAGCTAACAGCTGAGAGGTTCATACCACATCCTTTTAGTGAAGATGCGAATGACCGCTTATATCGAACAGGTGATTTGGCTAGAAGATTACTAAGTGGTGAAATCGAATGTCTTGGGCGTATTGATCATCAAGTAAAGTTAAGAGGCTTTAGAATTGAACTGGGTGAAATTGAGACCGCCATAAATGCCATTGATGGTATAAACGTCACAGCTGTTGTGTGCGAGCAGCAAGGTAGAATTGATGCTCGGTTAGTAGCATGGGTTGTACTCGAGGATGGGTTTGATTTAGACACTCTGGATGTTCGTAATCAATTAAAGAAAGAGTTACCCGAGTATATGTTGCCGGCTTTGATTCAAAGAATTGAGCGAATGCCTGCTACATTGAATGGCAAGATTGATCGTGGTGCACTGCCTAAAGCTGAAAGGGGTGCTTCAGCTCTACCAGTTGGAATCACCACAAGAGTGGAACAAGGTTTGTTGGAAATCTGGCAAGAAATATTGGGCGTTTCAAATATATCTCCCGTGGCAAACTTCTTTGAATTGGGCGGCCACTCTCTGCTGGCGGTAAGAATGTTCAATCGAGTTAACGAGAAGTTTGAGGTCGAATTGCCAATTGCAACATTATTTGAGAATCCAACCATACGTTCGCTAGCTCCATTATTAGAAAGTGCAGAAGTTAAGACAGACATTGATTTGGAAGAGGAATGGTCAACGACGATAGTTATAGATGCAGGTGGAAGCGGACAGCCGTTGTTTATAGTGGGCGGTGTTGGCGGTAATGTAAATAATTTATATGAGTTTGGTAAAGCTATGGGCAAGCATCGGCCTGTAATAGGGTTGCAGTCGCGCGGGGTGGCAGGGCACAGTATGCGTAATAGTATTGAAGAAATTGCAGCTGAACACATACGTTATATCAAAGAGCATCAAGCAAACGGCCCATATTTTCTTAGTGGTTATAGTGCCGGGGGTATAATAGCCTTCGAAATGTCACGTCAGCTGCAGGCGGCAAATGAGAAAATCGGATTTCTTGGGATGATAGATTCTGTTTCACCTGTATTTGATCCTGCAGCGCGTTTGCAGCGCGCTCCATACTTTAAGCGATGGGGAGCGATGTTGAAGCGTGATGGATTCGTTCAAAATATGAAGTGGCAGTTAGGAAATGTTTTTGAGAAATACACTCCTAAACTTATAAAGCAATTTATCTATAGCCCGGCGAGCACTGAAAAAGAAATAGAATATGCCCGTTGGTTGAAGCAGTGGAACAAGATTGCTCCTGTCTATCAAGGTGGGCAATATACAGGCTCTATCACTCTGATACGTGGAGCGGCAGATTCTTATCGCGACCAGGAGATAGTATATTCCAATCCAACCTATAGTTGGGATGAACTAATCGATGGGCATATTGACGAATTAGAGGCAGAAGTAAATCATCTTGATCTTATGCTCAAAGAACATGTCGATTGGTTGGTGGATGAGATGAACAAACGTTTGGCTTACGTAGAATGAATATTCTGATGGATATCCAGAAAATCAAAAACCAGGATAAAACGTGACCGCACTTTATACTCCAGACCCTAATCAGAAAGAGTCTGTTAAACAAAAAGGCTCTTTATTGCAGCCGATAAAAAATATTTTCATCTCGATTTATAAAAGAAAAATAATTAGTAATTATTATGGTCTCGTAACTAAGCCTCGATTTTTACTTATTAATGCTACTGGCAGGTCTGGCACCTCGATGATGACTTATGTCCTATGCAGTAATCCTGACATTAGTGGCTTTGGCGAGAGTCATAAAATTTATGCAAAATTGACCGATTTTGAAGATCATCTTGCTGAAGTGTATTGGCAGCAGCGTAGTCAGCTCGTGCAAGAGAAGTATGTCTTGGATAAGGTGGTCTACAATCGAAATCTACCCGATATGGACTTGTTATCCAGCCTCAAAGTAAGGTGGGTTTTTATTCTCCGACACCCAATAGACACGATTGCCAGTATGCAAAAATATGTGCAATGTACAGAAGAGGTGGCTGTCGAACATTATTTAGAACGACTTGAGCGATTGCGACAGGATGCGCAATCAACAAGCCCGGCAGATTCAATATTTATTACCTATGAGTCAGTAACAGCAGCTACCGAAAAAACTTTCAAGGCATTATCAGAGTTTCTTGAATTGGAGCAGCCATTACAACAAGAGTATGAGTTACCTAAAGCTGCTGACGATTGGCGCTACAGCGATCAATCGACTAATTTACACTCTAAAAAAGTGACCAATAAAACCCAAAGCTACGATCTTCAGTTAAAAGCTCAGCATGAGCAGCAGGTATGGGATGAATACAATAGCACTGTCGATGTGTTTAAGGAATATTGTACTGTTCCTGATATTGTTAAAACGCATTTAATCTCTTCAAGATAGCATTGACTCACTATTAATGATTAATGTTTCGACTTAATTTTAATCATCATTTTTTTGTTGTGTTTTGAACTTTGCATAGGCGAGCAGTTGTTTATCTCGCCATTCGCTTCGTTTCTTTAGATTCTTGCGAGGCAAGATCTTATCGCGTTCGCGCTCAGCTATCTTAATGAGCTCTTCTGACCACGGTGTTGCTCCTTCACGCGATTTTCCAATTGAGTGGTACAACGGACCAAGTCGTTCGGCGTAATCTTTAATACCGCCTGGGGCATTCAGATCTATAGTTTCAAATGGGCCCATGCAGCTCCAGCGTGGTACCAAGCCATGAGTTAGTGCTTTATCGATATCTTCTATACTTGCTGAACCTTCTTCGAATAACGCCCAAGCTTCGTTTAATAGAACACCTTGCAGCCTGTTTAAAATGAACCCTTGTATTTCTTGTTTGACATGTATTGCTACTTGCCCGGTTTTTTCCATCAACCTAGCGCATGTCTGTACGGCATCTACATCAGTCCAGCTCGCAGGCACAATTTCGACCAGTTTGTGTAGATGTGGTGGATTGACTGGATGGGCGATCATGAATCGATTTCGGTTGCTGCACTCTTGGGTAAACTCGGAACTGGGTATGCCTGAGCTGGAGCTGCCAACGACTGCATGGCTGGACATGCTGGCATCAATCTCGAGTGAGACAGTCGCTTTAGCGCTGGTGGTTTCAAACACGGATTCCTGAATGTAGTCAGCATGCTTGACCGCGTCTGATAATGAATTTTCGAGTGATATCTTAGCGAGAATCTGGTCGTGGTTTTCAATAACATCCGACTCAACCATTTGCTGTACTTTCTTGCTTATAGATTCCAGTACACCAGCGCGAGTATCTTTATTGGGTTCAAAGATTTTGGTGTTAAAACCGGCTCTGGCAAAAACAATTGCCCAGCTCGAGCCGACCAAACCAGCGCCAATTACGGCTACTTTGAAGGTGTTGTTGTCCACGGGCCTATTTGCCATCGAATTTTGCAGGTCGTTTTTCTAAAAACGCAGATAGGCCTTCGGCAAAGTCATCAGATCTACCTGCATCCGTTTGCAGCTTTCGCTCTCGATCAAGTTGTTCTTCAAGAGAAGAGTCTAATGCAGCCCAAGCAGAAGCTCTTATGAGTTGAAGGGTTGTTGTTGGCCCCTCGGCTAAACGCGCCGCAATTTCCAGGGCAGTTGATTCCAGTTGATCATCTTCAACTATTCTATTTATCAATCCGTCACTATGTGCTTGTTCTGCAGAATATTTTTCACCCAGTAACATTAATTCCATAGCGCGTGCACGACCAATAGTGCGTGCGAGTAAATAAGCTGAGCCACCATCAGGTATCAAACCTATTTTGCAAAATGCTTGCATGAAATAGGCATTTTTAGACGCAATGATGATATCAGCCATCAGGGCAATAGAGCATCCAACACCAGCAACGGCACCACGCACTGCACTGATAAAAGGAATAGGTAGGTGCCTGAGTTGCATGATCATGGGGTTAAAATATTCTTCGAGACCAACGCCGAGGTCTCGGTCTTTATCTTGCATGTCAATTTCATCACTATTTAAGTTTGCACCAGAACTAAATGCACGACCATTGCCGGTCAATACCAAAGCATTTGCATCATTGCTGCAACGGCCCAAAGCATCTCTGATTTCAAGCCCCATGGGTTTGGAGATGCTATTCAAGCTATCAGGGTCGTTGAGTCGAATGATTGCTATTTTATTATTTACTTCATATTCAATTAAGTTGTACTCAGACATTGTATTTCCTGATCTTTTAGTTGGTAGCTTGTGTAAATAAGAGATCTATTCAGTGATAAAGGAGTGATTAAGTTTATACTAAATAGTATTTATGTCAGTAGATTAAAAAGTAACCTCAAGCAATAAACAGATCACTAGTATGAATAGCACCCGAGAGCGAAATTATTTCGAGCAATAAAAAAGCCGACACTTATTCAAGCGTCGGCTTGTTAAAGGAATAACTGACTTTAGGGGGCGGGATTTACAGGGCCCTGTAATGTTTCTGGGTCAGTCCAGATAGCGGACCATACCCCCTGACTGTCTACGTAGATTACAGCCTCATCATGAAATATGGAGCGATGATAGTCATAGCTTGGATATTGATAGCCATCACCCGAATTGTTTTCGGTGCGCATTTCTCCTTTATGATTGATCATTGCTGCATCAGGTGTTTGAATCATGTCTATTTCGAACAGATGCAAACCACTTCCAGTCCATGTCGTTCGGTTGCCTGGTTCGTTGGGTAATTCAGGGTCTTGTTCGAACAGGTCAATAGGAATAGCAAAACGGTGTTGGTCATCGCTCATTTGTCGATAAGTGAATGCATGTCGATCATATAGTGCTTCCGAGTCAGTGCCTCGATCTCCGATACTCATGCTGGATAGTGAAACAGGGTTACTAATATCACTGACATTATATAAGTCGACTTTTAACCCACCAAACCAAGCGAAGCCTTGATCTGTTGGAGTCACATCTTTGCCAAGCGCAAGAATCAGATTATCCGATACAGGGTGTATGAAGTCAGAGAATCCGGGTACTTCCAATTCACCTGCAATTATCGGGTCTTGTGGATCAGATAAATCCAGTACATAGAGTGGATCAATTCGCTCAAAGGTAACCAGATAGGCTCGATCGCCGGAGAATCGCACCGCATAAAGTGTTTCGTTTGGCTTACCAATTTCCTGAGGTCTGTCAGTATTAGGTAATGTAGCTACAGTCGTGAGCGCGTATTCTGTATCAGACTCTGCAAGAATAGTGAGTTGATGGTCAACAATATCGGCAGTATCAGAGCCTTGATCAGAAAAATCAAAAACTGATGTGACCACGCGTAAATTATTATTATATTCACTGAGTCTGAAATCCAGAGCGCCACGACCGCCTAATGTTCCATCAACTTCACCCGAACCACTGTAACTTGTTGAAGTGCTATTAACCGCGAACTTATGAATTATTGTTGAGTCTTTTTCGTCAATGTCTTGAGCATAATTTTGTTCTGCCAGATAAAGCGCTTTATCAGACATATACATGCCATGTGCGTTACCGGTGTAGCAAGTGGTAGATAAATCATCTGGATTATTGATTGGAATCGCTGTGATGCTTGTGATAGATCCATCGGCACTGGATTCTGCAGTGCTGTCAGTAGGGATATAGCAATCGGTTGGATTAAATAGTTGTTTAACCTCAGCATCACTTCCATTGCTTATTCGTATCAGAGGAACCAGATCTTCTAGCTCGGCATTGTTGATCAGACTATTTTGCTGGGCGGTAACGGCTGGATCGTTAGAATGATAATAAGTCATGCCTTCGATATAAGGTGTGTAGCGTGTGACCAGATACAGAACATTCCCTATTCGCCGAGATTGAACCAGATTTCCGTTGATGCTTGCACCCCAGTTCAGTGCGACTTCTGACGGATTGCTTAGATCATAGATATTTATATAGGAAATATTATTCATCCAATATGTACTGGAAAACCATGCATCACCAAATAATGGAGCTGGCGAGCTACTTCCTAATACCAATAAATTTTGATCGCCTTCGGTATAGATCCCGGTAATTTGTGCAGTATTGGTTAGTACTTGTTCCGCATCTAGTTCAGGAACCACAATATCGTTGATTGTGAATGCTGCAATGGACATAGTGGTTGCAGCATCTGTGTCCGCAGAAAAAATCTGGATCTGAGAATCGTTATTATTATTTCCCTCAAATGGTATGGCGCATGAACAAGCAGGGCAGCACTGATAACTGTTACTATTTCTGGCTACCAATAAATAGTCGCCTGTATATTTAACCATGTCTGCCTCATCGACACCGTTTTCCAGAACATAGGTACTCGTAAAACGAGAAGAAGATGAATCGGCAGCAAGCTCTCCGGGACTGGCCTGTGCTATAGCAAATGAATTCTCAGTTGGTTTGGGTAGTAGTGCATTTTTTATGGCCTCTTCGAATGCAGTATCATCTGTGGCTAAACTGAAAATACCGGCAGATTTTTCAGATACAGGAGTGACCGTCGGTGCGTTTTCATTACTGCCGCTGCATGCTGTTAGTGTGGTTATCAGTGCAATGCAGAGCAGTGATTTTTTTGTTGGATTCATTTTTTATTCCTCTGTTTCCATTTATATGATATTCCTGAACCTGTTTGAGTGCGCCAAGTCACTCTATTCGAGGCAGAAATCAATGAGTCAACAATATAGGCATGACTATAATATTTCTGTTGTTATTTTGTAATTGTGTGAAATACAGCGCTGTTACAAATACTTACAATTTGGTTACGATTAAGGTCAGGTATTTACCTGCCTATATATGACATGATGAGGTTTTAAGATGCTATGGATTTAAACAGATGTGGTTTGTTAAAGTAATTGCTGCATTACTATTGATGTTGGGGTTACAGCATCAGGCAAATGCTGCAGGAGAATTTGAATTCGGGCTCGCTCTTGGAGCAGGTGAACGGACGAACCCTTTAATCGATGGTCAGGATATCAATAGGAACTGGCTAATTGATTTTGCCTGGTATGGTGAGCGTTGGTTCTTTGATAATGGTGATTTGGGCTATACCATGCGTGAGACAGATAGTATGACTCTCAGTGCAATTGTTGGCGTGAACAGCGATAGAATTTTTTATGAAGACAAGATATTTGCTCAATTTGTAGATCTTGGAAACCTTCCCGTCAATACACCTCTCGACGGATTAAATCAGTCCGAGCAGGCGTCATTAATTCGAGCCCCGGATCGTGATTATGCAGTTGAGTTTGGTCTTGAGTATTTAACCGAGAGTCAGCTTGGTTTTTTTCAAGTGCAAATGAATACTGATGTCAGTAATGTACATAACGGCCATGAGGTTTGGGCACGATATGGATATGACTGGTATCGCGGTCGTTTACAGGTTCAGCCAAGTATCAACCTTAATTGGAAGAGTTCTGCATTTAATGATTATTACTATGGTGTAAAGGACAATGAAGCAACTCAGTTTATGCCGGCCTATAGTCCTGGTTCCGGTGTGAATGTAGGGGTAAAACTCGCACTTCGTTATCTTATTAATGAAAACTGGAGTGCTGTTATTAGTGTGGAATACGAGTCTCTGAACAGTGAAGCAACTGATAGTCCCTTCGTTTACGATGACCATATTTCATCCTGGTTTACCGGCCTCTTTTATTCATTTTAATGAGTATTTCTAAATGAATAGCTTTACATTACTAGGTCTGAATCTATTTTATGTAGGCTTGTTGTTATTCACAGGGCCCGTCGAAGCTGAAAATGCTGACAAGAATCTACCAGTTGCAGAATTAAAACTCACTCCCAGGTTGTGTATACGAGGTACCAGTGACGAAATTTGTCAAATCAATGTTCTTATCGAATGGGGTAGTAACTCAGTCGGTAAATACTGTTTACATCGTGAGCAATTAAATACGCCGGTGAAGTGTTGGGAGCAGGAAAAAATTGGCAAGATTAATGAGCGGGTTGAGATTAAAAAGAATCTTGACTATTGGTTGGTTTGGTTGGTAACGGCTGATGAGGTTGATCGCAAGGTTTTGACATTATTAACTGCAAAACCTGAAGACAGGCGCAAATCACGTCGTCGTCGGCATGCGTGGAGCGTTTTTTAAATAACTGGTTTATGTCGTACACTGTAACCAAAATAGCTTCAGGTAGATGTTAAGTGTGAATAGTTCAAATTCATCTGTTGGTTCAAGGCACGTTCTACTAGTAGAAGACGATGCGCGTTTGGCACAGCTTACAGCTAACTACTTACATCAAAATGGGTTCTTAGTAGCGCTTGAGCATCATGGTGATCGGGTGCTCGATAAATTCCGCAGTTTGCAGCCAGATATCGTTATTCTTGATTTGTCTTTACCTGGAAAAGACGGGGTCGAAATTTGTGCTGAACTTAGAACTGAATTTAACGGCCCAATCATAATGATGACTGCTCGATCTGCCGATATTGATCAGGTTATTGGTTTGGAAAACGGTGCAGATGATTATATTGTTAAACCAGTTGAGCCAGTTGTTTTAGTCGCTCGTTTGCGTGCCTTGTTAAGACGCGCACAAGGTTCTGGAGAAGGCCTTGTATCTATCGAGAATTCTTCACAACTAATGTCTTTTGGAGATCTGACAGTTGACCAAGCGCGTCAGGAAGTACGTTTACAGGGTAATAAAATTGAGTTAACCACTCATGAGTTTGACCTGCTTTGTATATTGATTAAGAACGCTGGCAAGGTGATTAGTAGAGAAGAGTTGTTTAAGCAAACTCGTGGTATTGATTATGATGGTCTCGACCGTTCCATAGATGTGCGTATTTCTCGATTGAGAAAAAAATTGGGAGATGATTCAAAAAGACCACACCGCATCAAAACTGTCTGGGGTAAAGGCTATCTATTGTCATCAATGAATGATGTTCAATAAATTGTTGCAAGGTGGACGCAATAAAAGATTAGTCTTCAGATCATATCTGATTATCGTTATAGGTATTGTCGGGGTTGGATTGTTGCTTGATTTTTTTCTGGCACGAAGTCTCAGTAATGAGAATTCGGAAATCAATCATTCTACCCGAATCATACTTACAAATTTGGTGGTAAGTCGGTTATCCGATGTGCCCACAGAAGAGTTGCAGGGTGTAGCACTTCAAATCGAAACAGAGATAAATGTTCCAGTTCACTTGTTAAATAGCAATGACGTGACTTTGCATAACTCATCACTCGTTCGAGATGATTTGAACAACTCTGGATCTATCGGGTATACAGAAGATGATCAAGCGATGTTCTATTATAATTTACCACGACATCAATCTGTTGTAACTATAGGACCGTTACCACTGAGTGAGATCAACTCAGAGAGTTGGATACAAATGTTAGTACCAATCCTGTTTTATTCAACTGTAGTTGCGCTGGTATGGATTTGGATCAGGCCCTTGTTAAAAGATCTTGATTTATTGAGTGATGCTGCAGACAACATAAAAGATGATTTCAATTATCCTATGCCTGATTTTGATAGTATCACTACGATCAAGCCCCTCGCTGACGGTTTTGAATCGATGACGCAGCAACTTCGTAATTTGATTGAATCTCAAAAAGAATTTTCAAACGCAATCTCACATGAAGTCAGAACGCCTTTAGCCAGAATTAAATTTAGTTTGGCAGCGCTTGATGACGAATTACCTGCACCTTTGTCCGAACATAGCACTGAAATTCATAATAACGTCAACGAAATCGATCAGTTGTTAGATGCCATGCTCAAATATGCCCGACTTGAACACCCGGATACTATCGTCTCCTGGCAATCACTTAGTATCCAAGAACTACTCTCCTTGGTTGAGTCTAACAAGCAATCCAACACAATGATTGAATTCACTCATGTTGGTAGCACCCCTGACCAAATCATTGCTTGTGATCCACATTTAATGGTCTTGGCAGTTAGTAATCTGATAGAAAATGCAATGCGATACGCCAACAAGAGAATACGAATCACTTTACAGGCTACAAATGACGATGTGGGTATTGTGGTTGAAGACGATGGCTCTGGAATACCGCAAGATCAGCATCAAGCTGTTATCAAGGCTTTTTCCAGTATCAATCATTCTGATAAAAACAAGTCGGGAGGCTATGGCTTGGGTCTTGCAATCGTCAAGCGAATTGCGAATTTGCACCATGGTGATTTGCTCATAGGTAACTCTGAATTTGGTGGAGCAAAGCTACAAGTTTTCTGGTCATCAAATACTAAGGTGCTGTAATAGTTTTTGGGATTGTATTAGTTGTTCTCTGTTATTAAACCTTTTCTATATATTGGTCAAGAGTAGTAGCTGTTTTAACTTATTGAATTCATTGGGTATCATAAAAAATCACGTTAATATCATGCGCTCTCAATGATTATTATTACTATCTAGCTAATATTTGTTGCAACTGACCCGGAATGAGAAACTCAATATTTTTGCCTTTGGGTCGCCAGTAATTTATGCAAATGGAGCAATTATGAGAAGCAATAAATGCAGTCTGATCGTCGCGATTATCCTGAGTATCGGCTTGATACCGGGTTCCAATGCTGGTGAAGCAGAACAAGCAGTGGTTGATAAAGTGGTTGCTGCTTATGGTGGCGAGAAATTTGTAAATTTGAAGTCAATTACCATAACCAGTAATGAGTTTAGTCGTTGGCCAGGCCAAGGATATTATCCAGAAATTGATCAACCCATACTCTACAAACAAATTATAACTCTTGATCCAT
>CALISW010000060.1 GCA_938041655.1 uncultured Thiotrichales bacterium
ACTAGTCTCCGCACTGGTTTCGATGGCGAAACAGGTCGATCACTTTCAACGCACCCCACAATGGATTACGCCGGTGGAGAACCCGGTCTATACAGAAGAACAAAAACAGGCATTCAGAGATGATCCGGTGCTGCTTAAAAAAATCCAGCAAGATGAAGAGCTGGAAGCCAACATTGAATGGTTTTCAAAAATTATCGTCGACCCGTCATCAGAAGAAATGCAACAACTAAGAGCGGTAGTTGAGGCCAACCTCGACAACAGTATTGTCGACACAAATTTAAAAGAACGTCTGCGACCAACCGAAGAACCAGCGTGTAAACGTTTGATTTACTCGCCCGATTACTATCAAGCCATTCAATCTGCCAATGCAAAACTGGTAGACATCGGGATTCAAAAAATTGAATCAGAAGGCATTAGAACCACTGACAATGAATTGCATGAACTGGATGTAATCATCTACGCCACCGGCTTTAATGCCGATAGATTCATGCGACCGATGACAGTTGTTGGCGACAATGAAGTCAGCCTGGATAGCGCCTGGTCTGATACACCCAATGCCTACCTCGCGATCTCGATACCCGATTTCCCGAACTTCTTTATGCTCAATGGTCCTAATGGCCCGGTGGGTAATTTCTCATTAATCGAGATTGCCGAACACCAATGGCAATACATCAGTCAGTTAATTCAGCTGGTTTCGGATAAAAAATGCAAAGCTGTATCAGCTTCTAAACAGGCAAGCGAGCGATTTAACATCGATAGAATCGCTGCAGCTAAAACGACTATTTTTGCTACTGGCTGCAAGAGTTGGTATCTGGATAAAAATGGTGTGCCATCAACCTGGCCGTGGTCACGACAAGAGTTTGCCAAACAAATGGAAAAGCCGCGTCTCGAGGATTTCGAATTACTGGGTTAAACACTCTTCTACTTCCGGGTTTATGCGGCGAGCATTAATACTTGACGGAGGAAATACCGGACTACCATTCTGCCGGTAAATACCCTCATCGATGGCTAACCCACAGCGCGTAAGTCGATATTCCATTTCCGGACTTACTAAACCGCCAAAAGCCGGGCTTTCATAACTGCATCGATCACGACTGACTTCAGCCACGAATACATCTGCAGACTTACTCCATCGAATTTGACAGCCATCAGGAAAACGTAACAATTGCTCCTCAGTCAACGCACCTAATGCACTTGCCATACTTTGCGTGCCGGTAATCCAATCGCCACTACCTAGCAGCACGGTCGACTTCATCTGTTTTCCGGATTCATCGAACAGATAGACTTTTCGTTGCCAGGCAGAACCACGCAATGACTCGGTACTGATGTGATGATAGAACACATTGCCACCGAACTCAGGCACTTGAAGTTGAATGATGCTGTGAAAAACTTCTCCTCTACTGCCCATGCCCACATAATCACCCAGCAGTAATCCTTGAAGTTCCAACAGATCAAATTGTGAGCCTTTAACAGATAGTGGTGTGGAACAACCCGCAAGCAGTAAAATAAAGAGAATCAACAGGATTTTTTGCAGTAAGGTCATAGCACTGAATGTTTATTAAAAACATCATCAGTATAACGACTCATAAAATAACAAACAAAGATCGTTGTTCGTAACATTGAGAGTGAAATTAAAAAGTGACTCTATCTAATAGAGTGTCTACTGTTCATCAAGCACTTAGTGTAGCAATATACCTATTACAAGCTAAAACCACATTAACTACCATTTAGTGCGCCCAATGATTCTCGAGTGATTCTAGAAACCTTGCCCCATTCGCCAGCCAAAATTGATTTCTGGTCTATTATCCAACTTCCACCAACACAAACAACATTATCAAGTGCTAGGTATTCAGATGCTGAATCTAAATTAACACCACCTGTTGGACAATAAGTCAGGTTTGGCAGCACTGAAGCGAACGCTTTAATTGCTGAAGGACCACCCACAATATTTGCAGGAAAAACTTTAACCGCAGACAAACCTAACTCTGCACATCTCGCAGCTTCTGATACAGTCGCGACACCCGGCAAATAGGGTATTGAGTTCAATTTACAGACATCAAATACACTCTGCACAAAAGCTGGGCTAACAATAAATTGAGCGCCATTTTCGATCACCTTTTCTGCTTCTGCTGAATTCCAAACTGTACCTGCGCCCACGCAAACATCATCAACTTCAGCACTTATAGCTTTTATTGAGTCCATGGCGCTGGGAGTACGTAATGTGACTTCGATAATACCAACCCCACCAGCAGCTAAGGCTCGTGCAAGAGCAACTGCATCTACCTTTGGTGGAACCACAACAACAGGAATGATGGGAGAAATTAATAAGATGGTTTTTATGTTTAACACACTCATTCACTACTCCTTTTATAATGAACTTCCTTGTTAAAAGGAAATATGAACTAACCAATACCGGTAAACGGCATCGCCGACTCTGGAATAATTGCACCATGGTGTTGTATGACAGTGCCTGCCAATCGGTGACCAAATAAACTTGCTTCGACCGGCGGAACATCATTCAATCGAGCTGCAATATAACCAGCATTAAATGCATCTCCGGCTGACGTAGTGTCAACTACATTTACACTTTCAGTTTTAACATACTCTTTCTGAGTTTCGCTCACAACTAAACAGCTTTTTTCACCCATTTTGATTACAAGCTCTTCAACTCCAAAGCCTCGTAACCGTTTTAGAATTTGATCATCGTTACTTAAACCTGACACTAGCATTTCATCTTCGAGTGAAGGTAATGCTATATCAGTGAGTCGATACATTGTGTTATATGCATTAACAGCAGACGACTTATCAGCCCATTGTGCGGGACGATAGTTGTTATCGAAAATGATGCGTCCGCCATGCTCACGATAATCATTGAGCAACTCAAACAACAACTCTCGTGCGTCATCTGAATATAGAGCCAGTGTTATGCCAGACAAGTAAACCCATGCATAATCTTGAATCTGCTTAAATAATTCACAAGCAGACTCTGCATCATCTAATATGCGTGTAGCAGGTGAGTTTTTTCGCCAATATAAAAAAGACCGCTCACCCTTTTCATCCAACTGGATCATGTAGAGACCAGGCACGGAATCTGGGAATCGTTTAACCAGATTACAACCAACACCCTCTTTGCTCCATTGACCCAAAAGCCAATCACTCATGCTGTCATCGCCTAAGGCAGTGATGTACTCAACCTCTACACCTAATCGAGACAAATACACCGCTGTGTTTAAGGTATCACCGCCGAATGACAAAGAGGCTGGATGCGGCGAGTTATCAGTTAGTTGCGAAGGACTACTGACTTCAAGCATGCATTCACCAATAATGGCAATTTTTTGTAGCATGAGTTTATTACGCGTAAAAAACCCTAAGAGTAATACATACCACCATTGATATCGATGTTAGTACCCGTGATGTAAGCAGATGAATCTGATGCCAGATAGACAACCGCATCGCCACAATCATCCGCGAGTCCCTGACGACGAAGCGGTACCGAGCCCTCAACATTTTTCCGCACTGCATCCGGCGTAAAAGTATCGTGGAAAGTAGTATCGATCATACCGGGACAAAGTGCGTTTACGCGTATGCCATCCGGCCCCAATTCTTTTGCCATGGCTCGTGTAAAGGTCATCACAGCGCCTTTAGAGCACGCATATGCAGATGCACCGCCACCACCACCGTCGCGACCAGCCAACGAAGCCAAGTTAATGACGGAACTGCCCTTTGGCATATGCGGAACGACTGCTTTCATGGTGAGAAAGGTCGAATTCATATTAAGCGACATGACTTTGTTAAAAAACGCTTCGTTCATTTTAGCCAGCGGCTTCCGCGCGACCAGTCCTCCAACGTTATTAACCAGAATGTGAATTTTCTTGCCAAACGCTTTGCGAGTCGCGACAACCAGCTTTGCCACGTCCGCGCTTTTGGTCATATCACCTTTTACCAAAATAGCCGTACCACCGGCTTTTTCTATGGTCTTGATAGTTTCTAGTCCCGCCTTTCGGTTGCTCATGTAGTTCACTACCACTTTCGCGCCCTGCTCGGCCAGTTTTATTGCACATGATCGCCCAATATCTCGTGAAGCACCTGTGACTACTGCTACTTTTCCATCTAGATTTTTCATTTATTATTCCAAATATTTTCTGATTTATGAATTTGAGTTTGCCTGAGCTTCAAGAGGGCGTATATGCCCACAAAGAATCCAGACGCTAAGAACAGAGAGAATCGCCAGCGCTGCACCAACCGCAAATGCGGGTGCGTAACTATTGACTGTAATTACTGGGATTAAAAAGTTTAAGCCCACTACTGCCAATTTAGCAGCGGTACCAGCAAAGCCGGCGAGAGATGCCACTGACTTACCATTATAAAAATCACTGGGTAAGGTTTGAATGTTACCAACCGCTGTCTGGAATCCAAACAAGATCGCAGCCATCAACAATACCGCTATCACGGGGCTGGCCGCCTTGATCGTCATTAACAAGCTTACCAACATGATCAAACCACCCAAACCAATCACAGATTTTCGAGTTTTATTGACTGTCCATCCAGCTTTGATTCTATTTTGTGCAAGCAACCCACCGAACCAAGCGCCAAACATGGCACCGACATAAGGAACCCATGCATACAACCCTATTTCTTTCACACCAAAGCCATAGGTTTCTGAAAGATAGAGAGGTAACCAGCCAACAAATAACCACCATATGGGATCGAGGAAAAAAGAAGCAAGAATCACACCCCAGCTTTCCTTGCGAGAAAGAATTTCGGCTGAACCCGGAGCATATGTTGCCTCTGAATTCGTTTCAGCATTGCGCTGCCCACTGAGAATATATTCGCGCTCTGCTGGATCAAGCCATGGATGGGTTTCAGGTCCGGATTTATATAAAATCAACCAGGGTATCAACCATAGAAAACCTAAGGCACCGATAGTGATAAAGGTTGCTTGCCAGCTATCAAAAAGCAGGAACAAGTAGGCAATTATCAACGGCGAGACAATACCACCGACTGCCGCACCAGAATTGAATATACCTTGTGCCAAGGCGCGTTCTTTGATCGGGAACCACTCAGCATTTGCCTTAGTCGCGCCAGGCCAGTTACCCGCTTCGGCTACACCGAGTATGGCTCGAAACACAGCGAAACTAGCCAAGCCACCTGCCACTGCGTGTAACATGGTCGCTGCTGACCAGACAACTATCGATAACACAAAACCAATACGTGTACCGATCCAATCAAATATTTTACCAAACAAGGTTTGACCAAACGCATACGCAAAAGTAAATACGTTCAATATGATGGCGTAGTCAGTTTTCGATAAGCCCAAATCCTCGGAAATCTCAGGCCATAAAAAACCCAACGCACCACGATCGATATAATTTATGACTGTTGCCAAGGCAACTAGGGCTACGATGAACCATCTTAAATTACCCTTCATCTAACGTCCCCTTTCTTATAATTATCAAAAAAATCTTCCCTAATCGGAGAAAACATATCTAACAATACTCCAGCCTCAATACACAACGCGCCATGCATAAGATTGGGTGGAATGAAGTAACTATCACCAGCTGATTGTCGTTTCGTTACGCCATCGATGGTGACATCGAACACACCACTCTCAACATAAGTAACTTGCGAATGATGATGTTTGTGCTGATAACCTTCAGCGCCAGATTCGAATATCGCTTTGACCAGCATTAGCTCATCATTGTGCCCAAGTATTTGACGCGTAATACCTTTATCAACTTCTTCAATCTCGACCTGATCACCAAATAAAAAATGTTCGCTTTGCATAACTAGTTAATTCCAGAGTTATTTTTTATGACCGCGGTTGGCTGCAAACCACTATTAAGCTCTTCGACCACTGGAGCCGGGGTATTGGTAAACAGGTTATCAACGATAACCGTTTTCGGCTCACCTACAGTGTGATTAATCTTAAAAGGCTTGCTGTCTACGAATGTATTATTCTCTATATTCGTGACCTGCACACCATGTAAATACAACGAGGCTTTAGTTTTATTACGCTTCCCGCCTCCAACATTGATTAATTCAGAGCCGGTCAATTTGAAATGTGGACCGAAAGTACTCTCGTCAGTGCCACCACGGTAGTAGTCGACCAGTGACCCTTGAACATTCTCGAATTTGGAGCCTTCTATTGTCAGATATTCACTATTGTAAATACCAAAATCATCAAACTCCTTGTCCAGCTTGAGAATCGATCCTGTCACGTCGCTGAAAGATGAGTTGCGAATTAGAATATTATCCGCGAAGGTGCCTTTGGCCGTCGATATAACATTGAATGTGTGGTTAACGTCAAAATCTGAAAAGTCTGAATCTATAATTTCTAAATGATAATTCTGCAACATTGAATAAGGACTGGTTCGAATAACTGAATTTCCAGCATAATCCGGGGAATCAGCGCCGGTAATATTCATTCCAATGATTTGCAAACTGCCACCATCTAAAATTTCAAACAATGTAGTACGCTCAAAACTCAGACTTACGTCGCCATCAGCTTTGATAGTGACCGGCTTATCGATGCGCAAAAACTTTCTAGCCACATGCTTACCTGCCTGCAACAACAGCGTGTCACCTGCCTCTGCTTTCTCCATAGCTAAGTAAAGCTCGCCTTCTGTTGGCGCTACAGTAATTGTTTTCCCAAAACCAAATGGTTCAGTCTTGTCAGGCTTGGAATACCAATCAACCCCGGTGTCGCTCTTACGGGTAACACTTAGATCACGCGACACACCAGCGTTAACATCAGACGCTGGATACAACAAACCATTGTCTGCCCGTGACAGTGCAACAGCCTGTCGACCAAAGCCTTGAGCAAAATCTGGCGGATCCATTGAGCCAAGCACATTGGCTGAAAATGCGATACCCGACATATCGTCGTATACCGTAAATACATCACGACCATCTTCGTTAGTAATCAAATTATTGCTGAACGTGGTATTGGTAGGAACCGCACTTCGTTCGGCATCACTGCCAGCACCTAATTGGACGTTGTCACTATCGATCAGGCTATTGTTTTCTATGACAGCATCTTTAACTGGATCGTAACGATTGATGGGGGAATTAGGTACGCCATTCATGACCACTAACGCCCCACCAAAACGAGTACCTTTCAGACCTTCAAGATAATTGTTTTTAACTATTTGCCCGCCGTTAATGACACGTACACCACCGGTGTGATCGACACCGTTACCGAAAAACACATTACCCTCAACAAGCGTGTTATTTCCATGGCGCATCGTTAATGTGCCACGTGACTCAAAAAAGGTGTTGTTACGTAAAATATTTTTGCCTGATTTGCTGGAGATTATTTCCAACTCACCATCACAACGATCGAAATAATTATTTTCAACCGTGGTGAACGAGTTCAATCGTGAGTGATGGCTGGTACCAATTCGAAGCGTTTCACCACCATTTGAGCCCAAAATCGTTCGCGGACCAAAGTAATTGTGATCAATTCGGTGATAGTTTTCACGACTGGCTTCGGTATTCATCCGCACAGCCATGGTGACACCTTTGTTACGCTTGCCCACCAAATGGTTGTGGTCAAAGCGATTATTTTTACCGTACATCATGACCCAAAAATCCGTTTCGAAACGCTCAGGATTATTGTAGTTGTCGATCACGACCTCGGTTACACGAGAGTTGTTAGCCAGAGTATCTTTGTTTTGGCGAAAGCTGATTACTTCTTGAGTCGGTGTAAACCCGTCTTTAAAAACCAGACCTGAAACCTCAAGGTACTCACCGGCAAGACGTAGATTAGATTGCCCGGTAATAAAGACCTTACCCTTCGTTTCTGCAGTCAGTCTAATGGGATTGTCTTTCTCGCCACGACCAGTGAACAAGATTTCAAAATCTTCCCAAGTACCGTTCGCCAGCTTGACCACATCGCCGGGTTTTGCAGCATCTACAGCTTTTTCGAATGCCGCCTGATCAGTGACCAGAATATCTTGAGCGCCAAGAGTCTGCTGCACAGCACAGCCGTAGAGACTCACCACAATGATTACGATATAGACGAAACCAACGATTTTGTTATTCAACGAGTAGACTCCAATTGTTTAAGATACCAATCTCATTTTACTTGAAACTAGTGCCCATGAACCGATAGCTCACTTTTTATTCTCGGTTCAGAGATGCAGGCAAATACACCAGAAAGTTATCGAAAAAAAGGATGCCAACAGGGGGGGCTGGCATCCTTTTGATCTTTCTACATACTATTCGACTAGAAGCGGTAGCTTGCTCCTAAAATGATTCGACGATCAGGATAACCCACGAAACATAGAGGACCAGACTCACTTACACAATGTTGATCAATTTTCTCTTCAGTAAGGTTAACTGCCTCAATACCTACATTGAAGTTCTCATTGATATCATAATTGACGCTCATATTCAGCTGACCCCTGTCTTTGGTAACTACAGGGAAACTGAAGGTACTACTACCACTAGTGTTAGCACCACCGCCAAAGTCATTCGTTCTAAATGCTTCACGCCAAGTGTAACGAGCTCGAGCAGATAGACCGTACTTTTCATAATACAGAGTGAAGTTGTAAGCATTCTCAGAGAAATCAAGAAGACCACGCGGGATATCAACTGCACCCAGTACGGCAAAACCGCGACCGGAAGTAGAATCAATCTCATCACCACCACTGAAGTCCTGAATGGTGTAGTTGGCAACAATACCGAAGCCAGACGCCCAACCTAACTGATCTTCGAAACTTGAAAGATCATACTGGAAGGCAAATTCAAAACCGGACTGCGTAACCGTGCCAGAATCGTTTGCGGGGCGAGAAACATCCACACACAGCCCAGGCATGGTCGGATCACCTAACACATTA
>CALISW010000061.1 GCA_938041655.1 uncultured Thiotrichales bacterium
CATCATCACCGGGCACTGTTTCGCCTTCGACATACGGAGCGAACGCCGTTGTAGAAAATATTTTACGCGCCATTTTGCAACCTTCAATTAACAACTTGATATCCGCAGCTTCCGACAACAAGCTGTATTCAATCATTGGTGACTGAGAAGGGTCTGCAGAAGACAAGCTCACTTGCCCGCGACTTCCCGGTCGGCATAGACTAATAACAGCATTAACTGCTGACCGTGCTGCCGGTTGTGGCCCACTATCGGTAAACTCAAATAAATGGGGTGCGAACAGTATTTCCAGATCAGGGCGTCCCTGCAGATCATCTGAATTATAAAATGTAGCCGCTTGAGAATATGGACTGGTAGCCGGCCCTGTTCCGCTCAACAACCATTGCATTAAATGCTTCGCCATATGTAGTGGGCTACGCGCATCTATATTGTAAGTTTTTTTATTAACGTAAGTACCCACTTGCACGTTGGGATGTTCTTGCAAATTTTTCCCGACGCCTTGCAGGTCTGCAACTACATTTATACCGAGTTCTTTAAGCTCGGCACCAGCCCCAATGCCCGACAACATAAGCACTTTAGGTGAGCCAATAGCGCCTGCGCTAAGTATGACTTCCCTGTTTGCCGTTGCATTGATGGTTGTTCCTGCTTTGACGTATTCAACACCTGTGCACTGGGTTCCTTCTAACACCAGACGTTGACAAAAGGCTCCGGTTTCAATTTGTAAATTGCTACGCTTTTTAACAGGGTTCAAATAGGCATTAGCTGCACTGCAACGACGACCATTTTTTTGGGTTACCTGCACCAGTGCTACACCGGACGCATCACTGGTGTTGTAGTCTTCATAGTACGGCACACCGCATTCATGCACCGCATCCACAAAGACTTCCGACAACGGGTGTACTTCGCGTAGCTTGGAAATATGTAACGGGCCTGACATGCCCCTGGTTTGAGCCGACCCGATTTCGGAATTCTCTAGACGCTTGAAATACGGCTCGACCTCTTGATGAGACCAACCGGTATTCCCCAGCTCTGCCCAACGATCAAAATCCTGTGGTTGCCCGCGGGTATAAAACAATCCATTGATGGTGCTACTGCCACCGAGCACTTTACCGCTGGGCCAGAGATCAGGACGACCGGCACGAGATGCATCTACTTCTACGGGATAACACCAGTCATAATCGGGATTGAGTATGGTTCGACTCATGGCGGCAGGAATCTGCAACATTGGCGAACTGTCTTTGTTACCCGCTTCTAGTAACAAGACTTTGTGTGCGGGGTTTTCACTGAGACGGTTAGCCAGCACGCAACCTGCCGAGCCCGCGCCGACAATTATATAATCCCAGCTATCCATTACTGATGATTGTATTCTTGTTGTGCAAACTCAGGACGCAATATCATTTAATAATTTCAACAACGCTTGATTGTATTCATCTTTACAAATTGCAGGGCAAAAGTGACCGCCTTCAGGTATTGATATACGAATAGCATCAGGAATTAATTCAGCCAACTCATCTGACATTGCCGGTGGGGTGAGTGCATCATCTTTAGCCGAGATAACACCGGTGGGTGCTGTGATGTTTTTCACCTGATGACGTAAGTCGTGCGACATCACCGCATTCAGACGTGCCAGCTCAACCTCGAGTCCGGGAAAGTTACTAACCCGTGCCGCCAGAAAAGCCTCTTTACTGACATAACTATCAGACAGTGACCATGCTGGCATAGCCAGCAAACTACCGACCATCATATATTGCTGTACTCCCACATTGATTAAGACATCGCGTCGCATGCGAAAGGTATCAATGAACAATGGTGTAGGTCCTGCCCAGCTTGCACTTAACACCAGACTCTTGACCATCTCAGGTCGTTTAAGCGCAATGTTTTGACCAATAGCGCCGCCAGTTGAATGACCGACTATATGTGCAGAGGAGATATCCATAGCTTCCATTAGAGCAATCAGGTCATCTGCCATTTCAACCGCGCTACTGATTATCGGTGCTGGCGTGCTTCTCCCTACACCTCGGTGATCGTGCAGAATGACACGATAGTGTTGAGACAAAAACTCGACCTGGTTAGCCCAGAAAGTTGCCATGCCACCCAGGCCAGCTACCAATAATAAATCTTCGCCTGCACCGTGTATTTCGGTATAAATTTCAGCATCACCAATTGAGACTAGACTCATGGTTACCAATCCTTGATTAAGCGCATTAATTCCACATCAGAGTGACGGCTTTGTCTTTGGTAAACAGTTCAATCCCTGCTTCACCAAACTCCGCACCCCAACCTGATTCCTTGGTACCGCCAAAAGGCATGGAAGGATCCATCGCCGCATGACAGTTAACTCCGATTTGTCCGGTGTTGATAGCCTTGGTCATAACCATGGCTGCTTCAAGGTCACGTGTCCAGACACTTCCCGACAAGCCATAGCAGGTATCATTGGCCATCGCTGCCAATTGTTCAAAACTATCCTTATCACTAAATCTTTGCATGGCAATGACCGGCCCGAAAACCTCATCTTTAACCAGCTCCATTGATGGCTTGCAATGATCAAAAAGTGTTGGCTGAATATAATAGCCTTTGCCCTTACCACGAGCACCACCACACACCAGTGTGGCGCCCTGCTTTTTGGCATTGCGAATCATTTTCTCAACCCGGTTGCGTTGTTTAGCTGAAATCAGAGGTCCCACATCTGTGTTGGCATTCTGAGTTGAACCCAGACTCAACTGTGACGCAAACGCTGCGATACCTTCAGCGACTTGATCGGCAACATCTTCATGTACATACAAGCGACTACCACAAACACAATTTTGTCCTGACATGGCAAAGCCTGCCATGGCTACGCCGGGAATGGCTAAATCCATATCGGCATCCGGGAATACGAACACCGGTGACTTGCCACCCAACTCAAGCGATACCTTTTTCAAATTGCCAGTTGCTGCGTGCACGATCAAACGACCGACTTCGGTTGAGCCTGTAAAAGCGATTTTGTCTACATCGGGGTGTTCGGCCAAAGCAGCACCGGCTTGATGACCGAGACCATTGACGACACTAAAGACACCATCAGGCACGCCTGCTTGATGCGCTAACTCAGCTAAAAATAAACCAGCTATCGGCGCTTCTTCGGCGGGCTTCAGAACCAGACAGCAACCGGTTGCCAGAGCTGGTGCAATCTTCAGCATTTCCATACCAAAGGCATAATTCCAGGGGGTAATACCACCCACTACGCCAATGGGCTCTCGCAAGGTATACGCCAATACGTCAGCTGGATCTTTTCCGTGAGGCGTCGAGGGCAACGTTTGCCCGGTTATTTTCGTTGGCCAGCCAGCATAGTAACGTAGAAATAACGCGCAGAAAAAAGGGCAGGTCTCTGCGATGGCACGAGGTATACCTCCATCTCGAATCGCCAGCTCCGTGAACTCATCCTGATGCTCTTCAATAAGCTCGGCAAAACGTAAGATTATTCTGGTGCGCTCATCCGGTGCCGATGCAGACCACTTAGGAAATGCTTTGCGTGCCGCCTGGACAGCAAGATTAATCTCACGCTTTCCACCTAAGCCAACTTTGGTGATCACTTTTTCGGTAGCCGGATCGATCACTTCGCGATGCTTACTGGCTTTTACCCGCTTGCCATTAATGAAATGATCCTGAGAGCGACGTAAACGAGCTGAAACTGCTTTTGTGGTGTTGATAGGCCACTCCTGAAGAATATTTGATTAGCAATATACGCAACTTGGTTGAGTTGTTGCAATACAAGATATTACATAAGCCATACACTGATTGCATAGTCAGGCATACGGCATCCATGCAATAATCTTATAACGCCTTAACCACTTTCTCATTGGCATTTTCAAGCCAATAACGACAACATCGTCAATATCAGAGAAATATGTTTGCCAACTACAAGACTTACGGAAAAAACCATGACTGAAGTATGTCGGGAAATAACACAAGACGAAATAGATACCTATATTCGTGACGGGGTTGTATGTCTGCGTCAGGCATTTGATCCTGCCTGGGCAGAGAAATTGTTGCCTGTTGCTAAAAGGATTACGGTTGACCACGAGGATGTTGGCTTACTTCCTACCTACCCGGGTCGTTACATGTCTCGCACCGTGCAGGAGTTCCGCGACTTCATCTTTCAATCTTCGATGGCCGAAGCGGCTGCCAGAGTCATTGGCTCATCAAAAGCCGCATTCTTCTTCGACGAAATGTTTGCCAAGGCACCCAATTCAACTGATGCCACAATTTGGCATTGTGATCGTATGGGCTGGCCAACCTCCGGCATCATGGTGCCGTCGATCTGGATACCTTTAAGCTCAATCTCCAAAGAGAATTGCCTCGAATGCCTTGCTGAATCGCAACATCAGGATGTGCCTTATTGGCTGTTTTCACCAAACGCGCGGCAAATGATAAAGCCCGATGACCGCGTCTCTCACCCTGACGGTGACAAGTTACGCGCCGACTCCAACAACAAATTCCTGCAATGGGAGATGGAGCCTGGCGATATGCTGGTTTTACATCCGTGGACCTTGCACTACTCTCATGGCAATACTGATGATGACTGGCGCATTGCTCTGTCGATACGTATTTTTGGTGATGACATTCGCTGGAAACCACGACCGGATTGTCTGAATATTGCCGGCGTCAGTTTTGATGAAATGATCGAAGGTGAAGTACCGGGCGGCGACCTATTTCCCAGACTATGGTCAACTGATGGTAGCAGAGACGGAGATGAACATTATCCACGAGGTTTTGCCACCCAGTGGAGCAGCGCACGCCGTGATACCATCAATGAAGACGAAGAGTTTGATAAACGTCTTAAAGCGAGCAGAACATAACAATCAAGAGTGAGTTTGATGACCGACAACGATAAACACGATGAATTAACCCAACGTCAGGTAGATTCTATTCAGTTACCTCCAGAAGGTTCAGAGCCGAGCTTTCTGGATAATCCTGTCATTGACCAACTCATGGAAACCATTGTTACGCTCGGCGCGGAACTATGGACCGAGCGAGATCATCGTTATCGTCTGGAAGCGCTACTGCAAGAAAAGAACCTCGTCAGTAGTGACGAACTGAAAACTATTAAGTTAGATGATGAATCGAAAGCGATGCGCGACGCTGCTCTGGCTTCGTATGTAAAGCGTATTTTTGAGCCACTCAAAAGCAAGCCATTCCAACCTGAGAAGAGTTAATTCAAGACGTCACTGAGTTGGCTGACAACCTCTTGAATCTCGGCGCCCAACGCATTCGCTACCGGTCGTCTAAAACCATCTTTCTTGAATAACAGTCCCGCACTACGTGTGACCGGAGTGGATGATGTCGGCAACCTCACCACTTCTCCCGAGTTTAATTCTTCCGAGAACAAATGATCGGGCAACAGACACACAAAATCGGATGACATCACCAGTGATTTAATCAGTGTCAGTGAATTGGTTCTAATAGCGGGCTGTGGTGCAGCCACACCCTCCGAGATAAACAACGAGTCCAGTACTTCCAATGCATGCGGCTGGGACACAGTCGCCCATTTAGCGTGACTGAGTTCTTTGATATCAACTTCTTTTGTATTTGCCAACTCATGTGTACCAGACGCAATAACACTTGAATGCACCTGTAGTAGAGGCTCAAACTCCATATTTTCTGGCAAGGACAATAAGGGCAGATTATTGAAAGCAACTTCGATCTCCCCGGTTTCGAGCAAGTTAACCAGATCTTCAAAGAAGCCCTGATGTACACGCAAACGTGCATTCGAATGCTTTTCGCAAAAGCTCGTGATCATGCTATCAATAATATGAGAAGCGAATAATGAACCAATACCGATCGCGACTGTGCCAGCAATTTCACCATCAGACTGCCGTGCATCCCGCTTGGCACGAGCACATTCAGCCAGGATTGATTTCGCATGGTGATACAAACGTTCACCTGCTGCAGTAGGTGTTGCACCCCGAGCATGGCGCAAAAACAATTCCACTCCTACCTGGTCCTCGAGGGTTCTTACGCTACGGGTCAATGCGGGTTGGCTGAGCGGTATTGCTTCGGCTGCTTTAGACAGGTTTTTTTGTTCGAAAACAGCTACAAAGTGCTCTAATTGTCGCAAATTCATTGCATTGCTCTTTTAGTATTGTTGTATTGAACAGATTAGCAGGAACCACAATTCAGTTTGCACCAGACTCCATACAATCTCTGAATACCAGCATACCATGTACACATTGGTCGTCTTGCTGATTTTGATGTAACCTGTTTTTACTAGACATGCACCATTTTCCGGAGAGTTTCCTATGCAAGCACACGGTCTTGAAAACATCACCAAGCCTGCAACAACAGAAGATCAAAGTTATCTCGATTACCTCATGTCAGTACGCAATTTTGTGATTGTTGACTGGTTCCCTGAGCTGGCAGAAAAGATAAATACTACGGTTGAAGCATCAGGAAAAGCTGGCTCTGATTATGAGGAAATCAGCGGCATGGTTGATGACATCCCTCGCATTGGCTCATGGAAAAGAATGATGCGTTCACAACAGGCACTAACCTGGAACAAACTGCGCGACAGCTATCATGCCAATCAGGAAGAACATCTTGCCAAACTCGATCAGGCGGAAGCCGCTACCGGGCGAGTACATTACGAGAAAGATTTTCATGTTCCAGATTCCGCCTGTTACGACATCCACTTACAACCAGGTGGTTACTGCAAAGACGAGCTTGCCGGATTTATTTTTGAGCATGGTACGCGCGTCTTTTATCAAGGCATGAATGACAATGATGAGTTACACAAACTTTATGTCACCATGCTCAAGCAACCTGCTGATGGCAAAATCAATCGTATCCTGGATCTGGGCTGCTCAATCGGACAATGCACCACGGCATTTAAAGATGCCTATCCTGACGCTGAAGTATGGGGGCTGGATGTAGCTCTGCCGTTATTGCGTTATGCAAATTATCGCGCCTCTGAACTACAATCAGAGGTTCATTTTCAGCAAGCCATGGCAGAAGCTTTGCCACAGGAAGATAGCAGTTTCGATGCGGTGTTCGCTTATATTTTATTTCACGAAACTCCTGAACATACCTTTGCCCCAATACTTGAAGAAGCGATGCGCGTTCTGCGACCCGGCGGCACCTTGACCATAGTTGATGCGCCTTTAGGCACAGAGTTGCCGGCGGCAAATCGCATGTGGCAAAAGTTTGACGCGCAATATAACTGCGAACCTTTTGCAACCGCTTTTGTAGAATCAGATTTTCTTGGACTGATAAAAGCAGCCGGATTTGAAGACATAGAGAATGCACCTACACCAACCTTTCTGTCTATGACCACCGCCGTGAAACCGGCATAGTCAATGTCGTCACAGGAAGTAGCTCACGCAACAGAATCTGAAGTCACAGCGCTACTTCAGGAAATGAGTAATTTGGTCGGAGCTGAACATGTCCTCACCGATGAAGCGTCATTAAAACTTGCGGCGCAGGACGTCTATCGCTCCGGCCACACACCGCTCGCACTCGTTTCACCCTCAAGTACCAAAGAGACCAGTGCAATAGTTAGTGCTGCCACTCGCACGAAAACCGTAATCTTTGCTCGAGGTGGCGGCATGTCCTACACCGATGCCCACCTACCTACTCAAAGCCATGCAATCATTCTGGACACTTCACGACTTAACAAGATCCGGAAAATCAATGCACATGATTTATATGTCACCGTAGAAGCAGGCTGTACCTGGCTACAACTGGAACAAGAGTTGCGCAAGCACTCAGTCAGAACCATTTTCTGGGGACCCATGTCAGGAAAGTTATCAAGCGTAGGTGGCGCGGTATCTCAGGGCGCAGTTACACTGGGTTCAGCGCGCAACGGTTCATCTATCAGCGCTACGTTAGGTCTTGAAGTAGTACTGGCCGATGGTAGCGTGATGGTTACCGGCTCTGCCGGGCAGCCCGAACATAGCGCTTTTTACCGCGAGTACGGCCCCGATCTAACTGGCGTATTCTGTGGTGACTCGGGCGCACTCGGTGTTAAAACGGCTATCACACTCAGACTGGAGCCCCTGCCCGTAAAATCTACCGGGTTATCCTATTCGTTTAATGACTTCTCATCTTTGTTAGAAGCGGTCCGCCTGATTTCCCGACATAAAGTTTCCACGGAAATATTTGGTGCTGAAACCAAGTTGGTGAAAATGGTTGCTGGCACACCGGACCTTATGAATGATGCTCGACAGATGCTACAAATGATCAAGCATTCGAACAAACCATTCACAGCTCTAGCTAAGGTTTTGAACATTGCCAAAAATGGGCGCAGCTTTTTAGATAACTCAAAGTACCTGATCAACTTTCTCACAGAAGCTGATAGTAAAAGAGAGTTGAATGCGAATGTTGCCAAAATCAGAGAGTTCGCTGGCAGCAAGGGTGTTGAAACGGCTAACACCGTTGCGATTATGACTCAGGAAACCCCTTTCCCTGATCCTATGGTATTGGGCCCGGGCGGCAAACGGTTGTTGCCGCTACATACTATCGTACCCTACTCGCAGGCTAATAAACTGCAGCAGGGTTTTGATGCTTTGCTCGCTGAACATGATGCTCTTTGTAAGCAACACGATATTGATATTTGCGTGGTGTATGCAACCTGTGGCACCGCAGGCTTTCTTTGGGAATGCGTCATTTACTGGCCGGATGAATGGCCAGAGTTTCACAAACAATATATGCCTTCAGAAATCCTGGATCAAATGCAGGAATCCGAAGCTAATCTTGAAGCGCAACAAGCTGTTGATCAAATCAAAGAATCTATCGTTGATCTTATGTATCAAAATGGCGGCACGCATTATCAGATCGGACGTACTTATCCGTATACGCGAGAGCGCAACACTGAAGCGTTGTCATTGCTTAAAACCATAAAATCCAGGCTCGATCCTGACAACCTCATGAACCCGGGTGTTTTGGGTCTCTGAGTATGGGCACACATCATCCCACAGCAATCATTGGTGCAGGTCTTGGCGGGCTGGCACTCGCTCTTGGCCTTGCCAGAGCAGGACGAGAGGTGCATGTTTATGAACAAGCATCTGAGTTGGGTGAAGTCGGTGCGGGTATTTCTCTATCACCCAATGCAGTAAAAGCATTACGTTATTTAGGTTTGGGTGATGCTGTCAGTGCACAAGCAGACGAGCCACCCATTCAGATTACCCGGCATTTTGAGACGGGTGAAGTACTCGTGCATATAGATCGAGCCAGTACTGAAGAAAAGCTTGGCGCACCCTATTTGCAAATGCATCGTGCCGATCTACATCAACTACTCACCAAAGCCTATTTGAAAATTAACCCAGGTGGGATAACGCTAGCTGCCGAACTGACCGACATTATTGAGGCTGACGATACTTACCAGCTCAGTTTTAATAACGGCGAGCATTGCAGTACGGATTTATTGATTGGCGCTGACGGGCTTAAATCCACCGTGCGGAGACTGGTGTTTGCAGAAGATGAAGCTGAATTTACAGGCTATGTTGCCTGGCGAGGCCTGGTACCAACTGAAGAAGTAGCTGAGTTGGAATTAAAAGCTGGATCATCCGTATTTGTTTCACCCGGTCGTATTTTCGTTCGTTATCCAGTACGCAAAGGCAAAATTCAAAATGTCGTTGCTTTTTCAAAGGCAGATAACTGGGCTGCCGAGGGGTGGTCTCAGACAGGTAAACTTTCTACCTTGCAAACCTTGTTTTCAGACTTTCACCCCGAAGTGAATACGGTACTGGCAGCATTCAAAGGTGCAGAAATACATAAATGGGGTTTGTTTGCTCGACAGCCTCTAAAGCAGTGGATAAAAACCCATGCTGCTGTACTGGGTGATGCTGCTCATCCAATGCTCCCCTGGTTCGGCCAAGGAGCAGCAACGGCGCTGGAAGACGCGGTGATAATGTCACGCTGCCTGCTGGAGTTTGAAGATACGCAAAAAGCATTACAGCATTACCAGGATGGCCGGCTTGAACGTGTCACCGAAGTACATCTAGAGTCACATCGTGGCGGAGATACCTTGATGGGCCAGGATCCTTACGCACTGGCTAAAAATCCTCTACGCACTGAAGATACACTTGGCCTGACTGTGTATGACCCCTCAACGGTAGCTTTATAAAACCACTATCGCAATGAACACTTCAAATAAGGTATTAATCATTGGTGCCGGTCCGAGCGGCCTGGCAGCCGGCCTACTCTTTGCCGATCTCGGCTATAAAAATATCACTATAGTCGAGCGAAGAAGCTCAGCGAAAGACTTTGAAAAGAACAAAGCCTTTACCTATCAA
>CALISW010000062.1 GCA_938041655.1 uncultured Thiotrichales bacterium
ATTAACCATATAGGCATCGGAATAACGACCAGCTGAAATCAAACGAATATAGTGTGGGACCGGGGTGTGGGCAGGACATGCATACTGGCAGTCCACTACTTTATGAAAGTATTCTGGATCTGCGATATTGGTTGGCTTCAAGCGAGCTCTCCCCTGCCCTGCAAATGACAAAGGGTAGTGTAATCAATTCGCCATATCATTAACAGCGAAAACGGTCTCTGAAGACAGGCCGTCATTCATTAATACTAATCAGTGTTATCAGTATTAATAGTTTGCAGCTATCCTGTTACAAAATTCTACCAACTTGTTGTACTTGCGAGCTTCCTGATTAAAGCGGTTATCTAGCTGTGAGCTGATGAAACATGCAACATGACCGTACACTACCGCATCCAGAGAGCATGGCCGATTCCCGAAGAAATAATCCTGATCTCCCAGTATCGTCTCGAGACTGGCAAAACTTTTATTAGCAATCGCCAGAACTTCCCCTTCACTGTGCCTGCCCATGCCCTGCTTTTTAATGCTGCTTTTAACCCCGCCACGAAGAATAGGCGGCAGTATTTGTTTTAAGGGAAATGACATGCCAGCAAAGAAGTTTTCTTTGACCTTCAACCAGGTTTCCTGATGAACCCAGCGCGAATACACCAGACACCAGTACAAATTTTCATCGAGAGATTTAGTCACCAAATGTGCCAGTGCACGCTGTTCTTCGGTTAGCCAGCTGTCAAGGTCGGCCTCTTTTTCAGTTTTGAGGTAATCAATAATGATCTCTGAATCAGCAATGATCCTGCCATCATCTTCGAGCAAAGGTAGTTTTCCTTTCGGTGCCTTCTTGAGGTTCTGCATACCACCGAGGTATTCATACTCAAGCCCCGCCATGCGCAGGTAAGTATCAACTTTGACTACGAAAGGACTGGCATCTGGCAAGCCAAAGGCCGGACTAAAACCAAGAAGTTTAATCGTCTAACTCCCGCGGCTATTTACCATCAAGTGTTTGATTGATTTTATATTGGAAATAAATAGCATTTCCAAAAAAGGTTAAAACCGGGTTCAGGTTACGATTTAGAATTTCTTTAAAGCGCCCATGTTCGGCTACCAGTGTCCAAATGAATGTCACCATGTACCCCAAACCACACAGAGCAAACAACCCTGCCACCAAGCCACTGCCTGTAGCGCCTGAAAGAAAAGCCAATACGAAATAACCAATCACGCTAATAGCAAAAATAGTTAACACTGCACTTGGAATTTTGTTGTGATGGAATGTGTTTATAATTTTCCCGCGACTAATCATCCAATATACTGGATAAATACCAAAGGTGATCACCGATAACCCGAATACACCCCAGGCACTGAAACGGCTGAAATTTTCTGCACCACCGGTACCGGCATTAGCCACGCCTAAATCTGATTCAGGTGCTGAATAAGGATTTACATTATCGTCGCTCATAACTATCTCTCCATTATTTACTTGTTATTTGTGGGAGTACTCTACCTATCGGTGAAGCACAGCACAAATGAACCTCTATGACCATTGCAACAAGCCAATAAAAAAGGGGCCGAAGCCCCTTTCTTACACTACTAATGAAGCTGATGTTAGAACTTGTCAGCCCACTTGTTTGCGATCTTACCTGCAGCATCTTTACCACCCATGCCGAAGGCCAGAGCAGTAGCAATAGCGATGGCGCCGAAGGTGAAGCCAAACGCCATATTGACGATGTTGTCAGCCAGACCCATAGCACGCAGACCCATGGCCAGTACCAGACCAAGAATAGCAATGCGGGCGATGTTGGCAATTGAACCCTGACCGGCAGCGGTCAGCTTCTCGTGCGCCAGGTTGGCAAGGAAAGCACCCAGTAGCAAAATGATGCCACCAACTACAATACCGCCACCAAACTCAAGGATGCCACCGAACAAGCGTGACACGATATCAATGTTCAGCTTCTCAACTGCAGCAGTACCGGCAGTCAACATGATGAAGAAGGTAACGATCTGACCAATTACGCCAACCGCAGTGCGCTCTTCATTAAACATGCTACCCATGCCCATCTTGGCAGGGATAGCATTAACGTTCATGCCGTCAAGCAAGCCACCAAGCATCATAACGATGAACTTTGACATCATGTAAGCAACCAGCAAAATGATACCGGCAGCAACGATGTTAGGCACAGCGCCCATGAACTCTTGCACCATGGCGACAGCAGGGTCAGATATTGCAGGGATGTTCAATACCTGGAAACCGGCCACAACGATTGGCAACAAGATTGCACCTAGCACAAATGCACTCAGGAACTTCGAGATTTTAAATTCTGGATTGAAACCACGCTCAACCAGTTGTGTATCCAGTTTGCTGGCACCAAGGCCAACAGCGCTGGAAGCAAGGTTAGAGATAATCCAACCCGCGTAGAAGACAATACCGGCACCGATAACATTTGGTAGTGCGTTGGTAAACTTGTTAACCAGGTTCTTCAATGGATCCAGAACTGATGTCACACCCAATCGCTCAAGTACTATCAATAGCACGAAGAGTAAGATCACGTAATAGACCAACTTTCCTATCGACTTACCCAAATCAGTTTTGCTACCTGAGTCAGTCAATCGTGAAGCCAGACCCGTTTTATTAATGACGCGTCGGACCATGCCACCAATAAACTTGGCGATAAACATGCCGACAATAAGTATCAACAGAACAGTGATGACATTCGAAAGACCTGCGGGTAAACCAATGCTGGTTAAGAAATTGCCAATCAAATCGCCTGCTGCATTTGCCGTATTTCCGGCTGCATTTACTTGCTCATTCATTGTGAGACTCCTGTAATTTTAGTTATGTGTATGAATTGAGACGCTATGATGGATGACTACACTGACAAGATGTATATAATTGGGGATAAATATTGTTAATTCTCGGTTTACAAACCCTTACAAAATCACATGATTTAGCCCATTTTAATGCGGTTTTATCATCTGGCAATAGTATGTTTCCAGATAAATAATGTCACAACGGAGTAAGTAAAAATGTCTTGGTTCTTAAACAAAAAAGTTTGGGTAACCGGCGCAAGCTCCGGCATCGGTAAAGCACTGGCACAAGAACTCGCACAACAAGGGGCTTCATTGGTGCTGTCATCACGACGTGAAGATGTTCTCGAACAACTAAAATCAACGCTCAATAACCCCGCACAACATCTGGTCGTACCACTGGATTTGGAGCACTATGACTCACTGACTGAGATAGTAGAAAAGACACTACCAAGCAGCGGAGAAATTGATATTTTAATCAATAACGGTGGTGTATCGCAGCGAGATTTTGCCATGAATACCAGTCTGGATGTAGATCGTAAATTAATGGATATCAACTACTTTGGCACTATCGCTATGACCAAAGCATTATTACCAAGGATGCTTGAACGAAGCTCTGGATCAATTGTTTGTGTGAGTAGCGTGGCAGGGATACTTGGCACCCAGCTGCGTACCGGCTACTCTGGCAGCAAATTTGCTGTGCATGGTTTTATGGAAGGTTTGCGTGCCGAGTTACACCAGCATGGTATCCAGGTTCTGGTAGCCGCTCCCGGCTACGTGAATACCGATGTCGCTCTGAATGCTTTGAAAGGAAAAGGTGAAACAGCAAATCTAGACGATCAAAACAATCTCAATGGCATCAGCCCAAAACAATGTGCTTTGGCAATCATGCACGCTATCGAGCATGGCAAAGAAGAGGTGATCATCGGCAAAGGAGTGAGCAGAATCGCGCCATACATCAAGCGCCTCTCACCAGCGCTAATGCGACGGATTCAACGCAAAAAAACTAACGGTTAATTAACTTTCTTCGCGAAGCTCGCGGCGTAAAATCTTACCCACATTGGATTTAGGCAGGTCGTCCCTGAACTCGATATATCTAGGGCACTTATAGGCGGTTAAATATTCACGACAATAATCACGCAATGCCTGCTCGGTTAATGAGTCATTCTTCTTCACCACAAACAGTTTCACCGCCTCACCGGATTTTTCATCTTCCACACCAATAGCCGCTGCTTCTAGTATGTCGGTATGATTACTGACTACATCTTCAATTTCATTGGGGTAGACGTTAAAACCGGATACATTGATCATGTCCTTCTTACGATCGAGAATATATATAAAACCCTCTTCATCAATCTTGGCATAATCACCCGTTTTGAAATAACCATCCTCGGTCATCACTTCTGCAGTTGCTTCCGGGCGCTGCCAGTAGCCTTTCATGACTTGCGGGCCTTTAATGCAAAGCTCGCCTTCTTCGCCTATGGCAAGCTCGTTATCATTGTCATCAATGATTTTCACCCAGGTAGACACATTCGGCAGGCCAATCGAACCACGCCACGGGGCGCCGACAATATTTGCCGTTGCTCCAGGCGAGGTTTCCGTTAAGCCATAGGCTTCCAGAATATTGGACCCGGTGACTTTGAACCATTGTTCGGCAACATCTTTAGTGACCGCCATGCCGCCGCCGACAGTCAAGCGTAAATGACTAAAATCCAAATCTGCAAAACCGGGAGTATTGAGTAAGCCTCGGAACAAGGTATTAACGCCTGGGAAATAAGTAAAATCCCAGTTCGATAATTCTTTCACGAACGCCGGCATATCACGTGGATTGGTAATCATCACATTGACCGACCCATAGTATATACCCGACAGCGCATTCGCCGTTAAAGCAAAGATATGGTAATAAGGCAAAGCTGCAATAACGACACGCAAATTGGCATGCGAATCTTCCGACCACACCGATGACTGTTTAATGTTAGACAATATATTGTTATGGGTCAGCATTACTCCTTTAGAGACCCCGGTGGTGCCACCGGTGTACTGTAGGAATGCGATATCATCTAACGACGGGCTTGCATCGCTATAGCCATTAGTGCTCTTTTGTGCGATGACTTTTTTGAAGGGAGTAGAGCTCGGTAAATTGTAGGCAGGCACCATTTTCTTCACGTGTTTCAACACTGTGTTCATTAGCCAGGATTTTGGAAAGGCATGACAATCACCAAGGCCGGTGGTAATGACCTGTTGGACATCAGTACCATCAAGAGATTTTTCGACTACGTGGGCGAAGTTTTCCAAGACCAACAAAACTTTCGCACCAGAGTCACTCAGCTGATGGCATAGCTCGCGAGGCGTGTACATCGGGTTTGCATTCACCACCACTAAACCAGCACGCAAAATACCAAACAAGGCAATTGAGTATTGCAACACGTTAGGCAACATAATAGCAACGCGATCACCACGTTCCAGCCCGGCAGAGTTCATTAACCAAGCAGCAAATTGCTTACTCTGTTGATCCAGTTGCGCATAAGTCAAGGTGGTGCCCATACAATGAACTGCAGGGTCATTGGCGTAAGTTTTAAAACTTTGTTGAATTAAATCAACCAGTGAGTCATGCGCTAATTCAGGTATATCATGTGGCACATAATCAGCGTATGAATTTAACCAAAATCGTTCCATATTTTAACCCCAAGTATTCGACGTGTTTATTAAATGTTATGTGCAAATAAAGCCCGCGACATCAGACTAGCCGATGTTTCACGCTTGAATATGATCAAATAAGTATAATTATCAATACTATAGCTCATTTACAATCCACATCACGATGGATATATCAAGCTTATAACGGCTAATTTAACATTGTATCGGGGTTAACGCATACCCATAATAATGATGCTCATGGATCGACATAAAAATTAAAGGATGAGCAATCAACATCAATAATGAGGAGAATAATAATGGGTAATATCGGAATCGGTCGTATTCTGTTTTTAGTAGGTGTCGCAATCTGTGTCTTGGCAGCACTCGTCAATCTACCACCTGTGATGTCTGCAGTCTTGGTAGCACTTGGCCTAGTCGTTGGTTTCTTGAATGTGTCAGCGGCAGAAACGCGCACCTTCCTGATCTCGGCTATCGCACTGATGATGTCAGCAGGTGCACTTAGTGGTTTAGGTTCAGGTTTGGGCGAGCTCGCAGCTGTTGCAAATATCCTGACCAAAATTGGCTACAACCTGTCGGCCTTTATCGGTCCTGCAGCATTGGTTGTCGCAGTACGTTCACTGCTGACTACTGCCGGCGATTAGCGCAAAAACCAGAACGAATAGAAGACCACCTGCGGGTGGTCTTTTTTTATGTCCGTTTGTTATGATGGCTTCTTAATATTTCCACGGATTCTCAGGAGCAAACCAGTGACAGAACAATATGACTACCTCGTCATTGGCGGAGGTAGTGGTGGCATTGCATCAGCCCGAAGAGCTGCAGAGTACGGTGCCAAAGTAGCGGTCTTTGAAGCGGGTGCGATTGGTGGTACCTGCGTTAATGTCGGTTGCGTGCCCAAGAAAGTTATGTGGAATGCTGCGCACCTGGCAGAACAACTAAAGCATGCCGAAGGCTATGGTTTTGATAAATCGTCCAATAGCTTTGACTGGCCAACACTGAAACACAAACGTGATGCTTATATTGAGAGGCTTAACGGGATTTACCATCGCAACCTGAATAATTCCGGGGTCACAGAAATTGCTGCGCACGCTCGCTTTATAGATAACAATACACTTGAAGCTGACGGCAAACAGTACACAGCATCACACATCTTGATTGCGACGGGCGGTCGACCACGCTATCCGGATATCGAAGGAGCAGAACTAGGCATCACCAGCGATGGCTTTTTTGAACTGGAACAACAACCCAAAAAAGTTGCCGTAGTGGGCGCCGGTTACATCGCTACTGAACTGGCGGGCGTGCTGCAAACATTAGGCTCTGAGGTTTCTTTGCTACTGCGCAAAGAATCCGCGCTACGAAGTTTTGATCATGACATTGTTGCGTTGGTGATGGACAGCATTAAAGCATCTGGCATTGAGGTGAAAACCAACACCCAACTTACAAAAATTATACAAGTGGACAGCAAATTAAACCTGATCACCGATAGTGGTGATGTTCTAAGTGATTTCGATTGCCTTATCTGGGCTATCGGGCGTGAACCGGCCAGTGATCAGATTGATATCGATAACACCGATATGCAAACCGATAACAGAGGCTTCATCACCACCGATAAATACCAGAATACTAACGTAACCGGGGTCTATGCGGTCGGCGATGTCAGCGGCAGGATTGAATTAACACCAGTCGCGATTGCCGCTGGCAGACGGCTGTCAGATCGATTGTTCGATAAGCAAACAGACGCGCATCTTAATTATGACAAGGTAGCGTCGGTAATCTTCAGTCATCCACCGATCGGCACGGTCGGTTTAAGTGAGCAGGAAGCGCGTGAACAATATGGTGATGATCTAACCATCTACACCAGCCGCTTCGTCAATATGTACTATGCCGTACTGGAAGAAAAACCACCGACGTTCTGTAAATTGATTTGTACTGGCGCCGACGAGCGTATCGTCGGTCTCCACATTGCCGGAGATGCTGCAGATGAAATCATTCAGGGCTTTGCTGTAGCGGTTAAAATGGGCGCTACCAAAGCCGATTTTGACAATACCGTGGCTATCCACCCCACCGCTGGTGAAGAATTAGTCACACTTAGATAGGAAATACTTATGAACGGTGAAATCACAGGATTGTATGCATCTTTAATCGGACTACTGCTGGTCGTTCTCTCTTTGAGAGTGGCCTTGTATCGAAAGAAGAACCAGATCGGTATTGGTACCAATGGAGATACCACGCTTGATCGTCGCATCCGATGTCAGGCAAATCTGGTTGAATATGCACCGATAGCTATATTGTTATTGTATTTATGTGAAATTCGCGGAGTAAACCATCTCTATATACATGCTTTCGGTATTTTATTGGTGGCCGCACGCTTGTTACATGCATTCGGTTTGAACCAATCTGCAGGTTATACCCGCGCGCGTTTTTTCGGAACACTCACTACTTTTTTCTTGATCATTTTTTTATCAGGCATCAACTTTGTGCATTACTTTATTGGCTAACAAACAACACTGTCCGTAAATCAGATTTGCGGACAGTTTTTCCACTATTTGGAGTAATTGAACAACCCCTGAGACCAAATTACCCAGCATTATTTTCACATTAATAGATGTAAAACAGGTACTTAAGTTCTCCCCACTGTAATTGGCATGCTTATTGCTCGGTTTTAGTGTGCTGTAACTACTTATATAGCAAAGGAGAGAATAATGAAAAAACTAATACTAATAATCTGGCTAACCATCCTCGCCAGCCCGGCGTTTGCCACACCTCACGTTGAGCTGACAGACTCTAAAAAGATTGCCACTGAATTTGTTGAGCAACTGGTTCAGGGAGAATATCGCATAGCACACAGTGCTTTCGATCCTGCTATGGCCACCACCATGCCAACCAAGACCTTGAGAAAATCCTGGATAAGGCTACAAGCCAAAACCGGGGAGTTCAAAACTCAAGCAGAGGCTGAGGTAGAAAATAATCCTCACTATGATGTGGTCAATGTGCATTGTATTTTTGAACATCTCAATGTGGATGTGAAAATCATCGTCGAAAACAACAAAATCGCTGGCTTGTACTTTGTGCGAGCTGCAATATAACCAAATTTTAAATTTACCTGTAAGGTTCTGTCAATTGTCGAGATCTCCCCAAACAATGATATCCTCATCGACAGAACCTTATAGGTAATTTATTGCCTAACCCATAACAATAACAATTACGGAGTCACCCCATGTCAAGAGCCAAGTGTTTAATATTTAGTTTAATATTTCTGTTAACCCAACCAATAGTCGCAGAAGAAGAGAGTACTGTTGCGGAAAGTGCAACACAAGAAACAACTGTTGAAGAGGGTACTCTTTCAAAAAGATCATCGCCAAGAGTTGCCAATCCTACTGTTAAAAGACAAGGCAGATACTTACTTAGCTCAACTAAAGCAGAGTATGGAGAACCTGTGACTAAAGAAGAAGGCGAAACAACAAGCAGAATTGCTAATGAGTTTGTTGACAAATTAACGTCTAGCAATTTCGGCGAAGCAAGCAAGTACTTTTCTAAAACAATGAAAAACAAAATGCCAACACGTTTTTTACGTAAAAACTGGCTGAGTCTTCTACGCGGTTCAGGTGAATTTGTATCCAAAGGAGAAGATTGGGTGTCAGCAACTGATGTCTATCAGGTTTCACATGTTCCTGTCTTACTTACAGATAAACAGTTAATCCTAAGAGTTGTTGTAAGCGAAGAGAAAGTAAGCAATCTATTTATCGGTCTACCGTGGCAAGACGAACTCTCAGGTGGTGAGAGTCAAATAGCTGAAGAAAACTCTTAACAATAGTTTGTAGTGTTTCTCCAGGCTCTGTTTTGCTACTATGCAAGCAGAGTTTGGGGAAATAGATGTCATTTATAAAACAGTATCAGGCGTATAAAAAAAGACCGTTCGGAAATTACCTGTTTAATAAAGGTATAGGCCTGAATGCGCCCTTCTTTGGAAAATTAAAACCAGACGTCAGTCATTACACCGAAGGTCATTGCGAAATCCGCATGAAAGATCGCTGGGGTGTACGTAATCATATCGGTACGGTCAACGCCGGCGCATTATGCTCACTAGCCGAGCTCACTGGAGGCCTAACCATAGACTCTGCTATCGACCCTGGTTTACGCTGGTTACCCAGTGGCATGACTGTGGCTTATATTAAAAAAGCCAAAGGCACCCTCACCTGTAAATGCAAACTAGACGGCACCATTACCGAAACCGGTGACACGGTGGTACCTCTGGCGATTATCGACAGCTCAGGCGATACCGTCTTCACTGCCGAAATCAGTTTCTACGTCAGCCGACGACCAACGCAATAATTCTCTTACTTGCCTAGTTATAGTCGGGCAAAAATGAGTAGCGCTCGCCATAACTCAACATCTGTCCCATAAAGTCATCCGGGTATTCCACCTTGATATCGGTGATCTCTCCAGCACCATTGGTTACCGGCACTAACTCAGGATTAATAAATCCACCGTATGGAGGGATGTTCAGTTTTTCTGAGCGCGCCAGCACTTCAGCGTGTAATTCTTTATCAACGATCACGCCATAATTTTCGATTAAATCACGACCAGCCTCATAATCACCCTGGGATTTAACCCGCTGTACTTCACGCAAGAGCTGACCGAACAAGCCACGTAACTTTTCATAATCATTAATTTCAAAATAGGTTTTTCCGTCACGTACCACACGACTGATGACATTGTCTGGCTCGCCTTTCTCAAACACCCAGCTACTGACCATTTGACGGTTACGCATATGAGCCTGCTCAATATTATTACCCGGCTCAATTCGGCGCAGCTGCAACATCAAACCATTTTTTATGTAACTGTCATAACCGGCATGCGCCACATCAATGCTTGGCATCAACTCCATTTCCAGTAACTTAGGATCCATCAGGAAGTACAAACCCACCAGGTCGGCACGCGCTTCTTCCAATGCAGAAGAGTAATTTTTAAGAGTTTCTTTAGGTGTAGCAACACCCGCTTCCAGCTTACCGGAAGCATGGCCGATAACTTCATGTAATGCGGTCTTTAACTTGCCTGACAAGGTACTGTGTAATTTACTCAGTTCTACTTCACGCTCGTCATGTGAAAACTCCAGTAACAGTCCAGAGCCTTCAGCTTGTTTATAACCATTGGTAATATTGCCCAGACTGACAGACTTGGAACCATGTTCAGCACGTATCCAGTTTGCATTAGGCAGATTGACACCTATTGGAGTTGACGGTGAAGCATCTCCACTTTCACCAGCCACACTCACCACGTTATAACTAATACCTACCACTTTGTCTTTTTTATGGGCCGGATCGGTACTGGAATTATCTTCAAACCATTGCGCGTTTTGAGCAACCTGTTGCATGCGTTCAGACGCTTCAAAATCCTTGATCTGCACGATGTTCTCAAACGAACCACGGAAACCTTTAGGATCGTTATAGACTTCTATAAACGAGTGGATGTAGTCAATATCACCATCAGTCGCCGTAACCCAGGCCACGTTATAGTCGTCCCAGATCTGTAAATCCCCGGTTTGGTAATACTTGATCAGCAGTTTTAGTGCATCAGCTTGTGGCTGGTTTTCGGCTACACCCACAGCCAGTTCTAACCACTCTATTATTTCCTTGATCGCTTCACCATACATACCATCGGCATACCAGACTTTTTCAGCCAGAATGCCATCAGCTTGTTTGACCAACTGACTATTCAAACCATAAGACAGCGGCCGAGGGTTATTACTATCCATTTTCGTTGCATAAAATGTATCAACGTCTGCGGCTGTTACATTCGGGCCATAGAAATTCACGGCCGACCCCAGAATCAAATCTTTGGCCGGATCCAGATTGATTTTCTTGGCATCAACTTGTGGGTCAAACATCGCAGACAACGCTTGATCATTCAAACTACTACCAGCACTATCAAGTGCCGTGGTGAAAAATTCTTTTGAAAAACCGGGAATAAATTTATCATTGGAATAGTGATGATGAATACCATTGGCAAAAAACACCCGGCGCGCATACAGCATTAACTCTTGCCACTCGGTGGAGTCTTTATCGCCGTTATAAGAGGTAATGACTTTTTCCAATGCACGGCGCACAGAAAGATTATGCCGGTAGTTTTGATCCCACATAATATCGCGACCTGCCAAACCCGCCTGTACCAGATAATGCACCAGTTTCTTTTGTTTTAGTGAGAGTTGATCAAAACCAGGGATCTGATAGCGAACTATTTTAATATCAGCGAATGATTCCGGTGACCAGACAAAGGCATCTTGTTCGTCAGGTAAGACAGAAACAGTTTGCTGTGCACAGCCAAAAGTGAAAATTGCTACCAGAATTACTAGAATATTTTTCATGGGACGTTGACTCCAATTATATGGAGCAAGTATACGACAGATTTGCTCTAGATAACTTCTGCCAAACGTAATATGACCAACACCAGTGTTGCCGCAACACAGCTTGTCATCACCAAGCGCAGGCGAAAATACTCATTACTAATGACTCCATCACGACGAAAACTATAGTCGAGCCATAATTGCAGCATAAAACCAGCCAAAACCAGAGTTAGCCCAATAACCTTAAAAGGAATAACCACACCAATCCAGGCAACCACGGCAATCAGGTTACTCCATAATAGAGTTTTCCATGCTCCAGTTAACTCCTTGCTCAATACCAAGCCCCAATGCGTGCCAGCCATGAACGAAAGTATTACTGCCAGGTAAATGGCATAACAAACCAGCGCATAAGCGGGTGTTATCCACCAAATGCCATTGGTAAATAAATACACAAATGAATGAAAAAAATACAAAAGGAATAAACCCTAACCAGGTCAGCAGCTTTTGAAGTTGTTGTATAGGCATGACTCAAGAATGTCTGAAGATTCAAACAGCGTCAATTTACAACAACTGCTGTATGTCTGCGCTACACTCTAAAACTGTTTGATATGAGGAGTAACAATCATGTATTCAAAAGCCCCCGGTGGAATTTCATGGATAGACCTGACCGTAGACAATGCGTCTGAAGTAAAAGACTTTTACGCCAATGTAGTCGGTCTCGATCATATGGGTCAACCTATGGGCGATGGTGAGTATGAGGACTTTGTCATGACCACACCGGAGGATTCCGAGTTTGCGGTTGGCATTTGTCACGCCAAAGGCCCAAATCAAGATATGCCACCACAGTGGCTGATGTACTTCAATGTGCCGGACGTTGAACTAGCCTTGCAACAATGCGAAAAAATGGGCGGCATTGTGATTCGACAAAAAACCGATATGGGCAGTTTTGAAATGGGAGTAATTCAGGACCCAGCTGGGGCGGTTGCCGGGGTAATCAGAGCCAAAGAAGAAAAGTAGACTATGTCTTTACTACTGTGCCTAACACAGGTCTAATCAGCGCCACACAACATGAAGTAAAGCTGTGAGTTACACCACCAAACCAGCCGGGCTGGATGTCAGCTCAAAAGAAATTCTGTGGACCATCTGGAAACTTGCGTGGCCCAGCGTCTTGCTTTACCTGTCCATCACCCTGGCATTTTTTCTCAGCTTTAAAATAGTGAGTCCTTTGGGTACCGAAGCTTTAGCCGGTATTTCCAGCGGGCAGCGCATCTACTTTTTGATTAGCTCGGTGGTCATGGGCCTAGGTGCTGGCACCACCGCGATGGTCGCGCGTGAGTGGGGGCGCAATGATATTACCCAGGCATCTGCCTACACCAAGCTCAGTTTGTTGGTGGGTATAGTGTTAGGAATATTTATCGCGCTGCTATTTAACGAAATTGCACCGCAGGTATCGACTTTCTTCAAGCTCAGCGGCCCCAACCATGAAGCTGCCACCGATTATGTTCGCACCCTCAGCCACTTTGGTGTGTTTCTAAGTTTCTTTCTACTTTCCGGTGTTGCCATGCGTGCTATTAGCGATGCCGTGACTCCACTGGTCATCACCATGATTACCAACATACTGTTGCTGGCTTTCTCAATGGTACTCACCCATGGCTATTTTGGGTTTCCTGCACTTGGTTTACGAGGCTCTGCTATCGGCACCGGACTTGCCTATTTCATAGGTACAGTGATGTATTTGTTTGTCTGGTATGGCAAGCGCTACCCACTCAAAGCCAATGTGAAAAACTATGCCGAACGGGTAAAGGTTAAACGCCTGTTTAAAATTGCCACCCCCGGCATGCTTGAACAATTACTACTTCAACTTTCACTGATTGGTTTCATGTGGGTGGTGGGTCGTTACAGCAGCACCGCTTTTGCTGCGTATGGTATTGGCTTGAGTGTCTTCGGCGTGACGCTGGTGTTTGGAATCGGCTTTTCTGTCGCGGGTGCCGCTTTGGTTGGACAACAACTGGGAGCAGGTAAAAAAGCCAACGCAGTAGCTTACGCTCACCATACTTTACATCTGAGCCTGGTATTTATGCTGCTGGCAGGCGTTGTACTATTTTTACTCTCAGGCAGTATCGCGCGCTTCTTAAGTGATGACCCCGAGTTGATTGAACTTACCACCTTTGTGTTACGCATGATGGCATTGGCACAACCATTATTGGCATTCGAATTTGCTATCGGTGGTGCCTTACGTGGTGCGGGTGATACGCGTTACACCTTAATGATCACCGTGATTTGTTATGTTGGCGTGCGCGTAGTGATCTCATACATTTTCCTGAAACTCGGGCTTTCGATTTACTGGATTTATAGTGTGTTGTTGTTTGATTACAGCATTAAATCGATATTGCTCTATCTCAGGCTTCGCTCGGGCAAGTGGCTGGATATTATGGAACACAATGA
>CALISW010000063.1 GCA_938041655.1 uncultured Thiotrichales bacterium
TTGCTAATACACCTAATGCAAGAATTGAATAAAAATATTTCCTGATGATCGTTTTAACCTGCTTTTATGCAATAAGCTGTAATATTAGCATGTTATGTTTTATTGGACTGTCTCAGATGAGTCGGAAGCAGCAATGCAAGCACGGGTGGATGGAAGCAAGCGCGGAGAGCGTAAAGCGTATACCTATTCAGCAGCAGAGTTAGGTTTAACTGAAGAGGGTATCGAGAAGCAATCTGATAGCTACCGAAAAGCTTGCTATTAAATTCTGCTCACGTTCTTCGGGTAATTTTTACCTGCCCCGTTAATTTCTTAACGATAAATCTACCAAGTCCCTTAAAAACGGCGCCGAGAGGTGTCAGTTTTTGCAGGTCGAATTCCACATTCTTGCCTTCTGTTTCTATGGATTGCCATTTTTCATAGAGGCTGTCGAAGATCGGGCGAGTGAGATCATTCCACTCAATCACTTCAATGATCAAGCCAGTCTCTTTATTTTCTAGATAGGACATGCGAGCCAGACCATCGACTCCAACGTCCACGACAGCGTCATAGCCATTGTCGAGTGCCCAGTTGTATGCGAAAGGAAAATCATCAACACCAACCGCATAATGGTGAACACCTTTGGTGTTTTTTTCCAGTGCTTCGTTATACAACGATGGGGTGTCATGTAACGGCTGTATAAGCTCAAGTTGCGTGCCATCAACATAGCTAAATGCAATACTAATGGGAGTCTTGTCGCTTTTCTCGCCGCGGTAATAAGTGTTTTGCAGGGGGGTGATATTGCGATTAATCAGAAAAGGTCCAACCTCATATTGCTCGCGCCAATGTGCAATCGCCTGGTCGATATCTTTGACAATATAGGCCACTTGTAACACTTCTCCGAATGGCCCGGCTAGTTTAGGAATATTTTTAAAATCTTCAGGTTTCATTTTGTATTCGCCTGCTTACTGGTATTGGAAAAGAATTCAATAAGTTCACGTATATCCTTGTAATCATTGGTTTTTGCGCCATTTTCTGCAATAAAAAGTGAAGCATAGGACAGCGCCCCCATCAGCATGTGTGCCTGCAAGCCATCAGGCTTGGTACCGAAGATTTCGGCAGAATTTTCCAGTGCAGCCTGAGTGATTCGGCCCTCTCGCTGTCGTCCGGTGCCTAATACGGTTGGGCCATCGATTAGAATGATTTGGCGAAACTCGGGGTCTTCACAGTGCTCCATGAAATGTGACCAGACATCAGAGGCTGAAGGATTTTCGGTTGCCGTCATTTCTTCGATAACCCGTTCTTCTATCTGTTCTGTGACTGCGGTAAATAACCCCAGTTTATTGTCAAAGTAATGATAAATCGGACCGACTGTCAGATCGCATTCATTAGCAATGTCTTCAAGACTGGTATTGGCATAGCCATGCTTGCCAAATAACTTTTTAGCTGTAGCGAGTAAAAGCGCTTTAGTACTTTTACGCCGTTCTGCCTGTGAACGCCTTTTTTGCATTAACTTGTTGCCTCGCGCTTGTCGTTAAGCACACAGCGAATTCCTTCGGGGTGCTCTATCAGTGGTACGCAAAAATTACAGTGAGTGCAGCCGCTGTCATACTCTTTGTTAGTTTGGGCGTTATTTACGAAATTGGCATCTTTTATTAATGGGCGTCCTATTTGTACAAAATCAAAACCGGCATCAAAAACACGATCGATGCTCTCTCTGGTGGAGCAGCCACCAATATAAATTACCGGGCAATTAACAGCGTCTTTAACGGCTTTGGCACGTTCGAGCAAAAACAGTTCTCTATAGTCGTATTTTTTAAAAAGTAGTGGGCCAAACACCCGTAGGCCAAATTTCATGACCGGGTTGGTTTCCAGGGCGATCATGCCTTTGACGATAGGGTCGCCACGAAACATCAGCATTACATTGTAGCTCGAGGTGCCAGCACTGGTGACCAGGGCATCAATGCCATTTTTGTCCAGAGTCTTCGCTACACGAATGCCTTCTTCCCAATCGACTCCACCCTTAACGCCGTCATCCATGCTGATTTTACCGATGATGGGGAAGTCCGGGCCAAGCTCGTCACGCATTGCGGCCAGTACGCGTAATGGTAGGCGCATTCGGTTTGCGTGCGAACCGCCATATTCATCTTTACGTTTGTTGGTTTTCGGGCTGATAAATTGGCTCAGGCCATAACCGTGACCAAAGTGAATTTCAGCGGCATCAAAGCCCACCCGTTTCATATAGCGCGCTGCGTCACGATAGGTTTGCACCAGGTAATCAATATCTTCATGGCTCATTTCACCCACGAAAAAATACCCAACAGATGCACCGATAGGGCTAAATTGTTTCGATGGACCCATGGGTTTTTTCAGTCGTTGCAGATTTTTATTTTTCGTGAATCCTCCGCAATGAGTTACCTGGCCTGAGACGCGCGCGCCCGATTGCTTGAGGGTGCTGATCATGTTGGTTAATTCTGACTCAATACCATCATGAAGATGCATCATGCTTTCCATAATGCGTCCGTCGGCTTCGGTGGTGCAGTAGGACAAGGTGGTCATACCTATGCCGCCATCCACAATGCCTTGATGAAAATTCAGGAGGCGTTCACTCGGAATGCCATTAGGTGTCATACCCTCAAATGTTGCCGCTTTTATGATTCGATTTGGTAGTTCAAGCTTGCCAAGAAATGCCGGTTCGAATGCCTTAACAGGGTTTGCCATCTGAAGAATCTCATTGATTAACTTATATAATTAGGTTATATAAATGTTTAAAAGTCAAATATTACGATCATCAGCGCAATGATGACGATCTCAGGAGAGTATAAGAGTGACAAAAAAAAATAGTATTCTCGTATTGTTGTGTCTGTTATTGCTGGTCGCTGCCTATTTTTTCTTCAAGCTGCATAAATCTCCTTCAACCCAGTACACCTTTAATGAGGAAAGTACTCAAAATCTAGCCAGCCTTGTTAAAGCAAGGCCAGCGGATGCGCCACAACCCAATGTCATCATCTTGCTGGCGGATGATTTAGGTTGGGCCGATGTCGGCTATCGTGGTTCAGATATAGAAACACCAAATATTGATCGGCTTGCCTATGAGGGTATGCGTCTGGAACGTTTCTACGCCACTCCATTTTGTTCGCCAACACGAGCGGCATTAATGACAGGGCGCGATCCAATAAAAATGGGTGTGGCGCATTCAGTGATCATGGCATGGGATAACGATGGTGTTTCTCCTGAAGAACACTTTATGCCTGAGTCGTTTAAAGCAGCAGGCTATCAAACGGCGATGGTGGGCAAGTGGCACATGGGGCATACCATAGAGCAACACACACCCAATGCCCGTGGCTTTGATCACTTCTATGGACACTTCAATACAGACGTAGATTATTTCACGCACAGTTTTGCCAAAGGGCATGATTTTCAGGAAAATGGTAAGTCGGTTAAGCATGAGGGCGAATACGCAACCGACGTGCACGGGAATCAGGCGGTCAGATATCTGAATGAAATCCGTGATCCAAACAAACCATTCTTTTTATATGTTCCGTTCCTCGCGCCACATTCACCGATGCAGGCGAAAGAAGAAACCATTGCAAAATACTCTAGCCGACTGGACACGCCTTTGTATCCAAAGAAAACTTACGCTGCGATGGTTGATAGTCTTGATCAGGCCATTGGTCAAATTCTTACTGCGCTGGATGAAAACGGATTAACTGAAAATACGCTGGTATTATTTTTTACGGATAACGGTGGCTACTATAATTTTGGAGCGGACAATACACCGCTCAGAGGTCAAAAATTGACACCGTTCGAAGGTGGTGTACGTGTCAATGCGGTACTCAGGTGGCCTGAAGTGATACCGCCTAACACAGTAAACGAATCCACTATTTCCGTGATGGATATGCTACCTACATTAACCCAGGCGGCTAACATTTCTTCTGGTCATACCAAAAAAATAGATGGGTATAGTCGTTGGGATGCGATTACAGGTAAGGGTCCAGTAGCAAGAGAAGGAACACTGTTTTTCACCTCTAATTTACCGATGTACAACGTGTTTCAATATGGTGTCCTGGATGGTCCCTGGAAGCTGTACCAAGAGGTTGATCACATGCGTCGTACTACCGAGGTAGAAACCATGCTTTTTAATGTATGGGAAGACCCTAATGAATCGACTGATTTAGCTGCTGAGAATCCTGACAAAGTAGCTGAGTTACAAGCATTACTAGATGAACGCCTCGCACTGCACCCTGTGGGTGGAAGCCTGGTAAGAATTTCGCCTCACCCTGGATGGCGTGCACCACTTGATTACGCCGATAATGTTATTCCTGCTGATAAAGTCCACAGTGAGGGTCATGAAGGGTTTGGGCCGATGAAATCTAAAGTCTTGCAGCAAACGTATGGCGAGCGTGGTCGTATTCTTTACGATTAACAATACTTGAGCCATACCGTAGGATTCGGTTTATAAAAATAATGAGAGTAAGTCGGTTGCTCTAGCTGTTGATTATATGAGAGCGCTACTGAAGGAGAGAAATGAAAAAGCTATTCAAAATACTGATTTTGTTAATACTGTTCTTAATCGTATTTGTGGTTCTGAAGCGATGTGATTTTGGGCCACCCAAGCCACGCCCTGACCTTGATTTGACCCTTGCTCCACAAATGGCGCCTGAGTCTCTGCTAAAAAGTAATGTGCAGTGGCCGCCCAAAAACACCTTCGCTGCTGATGGTATTAATCCTTTACCACATGGGGATCCAGCGCAACTTGATGCGACCCCTATTGCTGGCCCAATGGATCAGACGCGTGTTCTGGATGAAAGTGAGATTACTTATACGTATTTAGGCCCGGGTCATTTCGGTGCATTTACCTCCAGCCTGTATAGCAATGGACAACGCATACTCTGGTCGAACGGCGTGAATGGTTTGTTCAAACTTGATTACGATACGTACGAAATTATCGATCACCTCGTTTCTGATGTTGCCGATAAGTACCCTGAGTCATGGGCTAACGATATGACCAGCAAGCTAAATAAAAATAATGGCATTACCGCAGTGCCGACGGCAATCAACGCCGTTAAGGCGTTAAGGGATTTGTCTGGTGTGTACATCGTGGTTGGCAGCAATAACTGGGTTTATATAGCCAATAAAGACGGTACTATCCGTGCTTATGGCGATGAGGTTGATGGTGACCCAAACTCTAAGATCGTAGAAAAGGCACGGTATGTGTTACCGAAAGAGCTGGCAGGTCCGACTGTAGGAATGAATGTCACCTATGATGGTTGGATCGTACTACCCACTGAAAATGGTTATATGATTGCCGTCAATATGGATTTAACCGATTCCAGAATAATTCGTCTTACTCATGCAGATACAGAAGACACCTCCTCGCAGGGAGTGGGTTACGGTTGGGTGCGTAACTCGATTGCGGTTGATGAACAAGGTGGTATTTATGTGCCTTCGCGTAATCACATGCACAAGGTGGTCTGGACCGGTAATGATTTTTCTGTTGACGCAAAAGATGGTGCCTGGGTCGCGCGTTATCGCAACGGTACTGGAAACGGCAGTGGAGCCACGCCCTCATTAATGGGTTTTGGTGATGAGGACCAGTTTGTCGTAATTACCGATGGCGATGACCGAATGAATATTACGTTGTTCTGGAGAAACGAAATTCCTGAAAGCTGGCAGCAACTGGACGATACGCCATCCAGGCGTATCGCCGGACAAGCTCCCGTTACTATGGGCGAGTTGGATGTGCAGAAAATTCAATCCGAACAAACTGTGGTAGTAGCCGGGTATGGCGCTCTAGTGGTGAACAACACGCCACGCAACCCACCGTTCTTTTTGCCAGAAGAAGGACGTGCGCGCGGCATTTTGATTGGCCCCTTAGGCAACAACCCGAAGTTTCAGCCGTATGGGGTACAAAAGTTTGAATGGGATCCGATTGATCAACAGCTTAAATCTGCCTGGGCGAACGAAGAGGTTAGTTCACCCAATGGTGTGCCGTGGACCAGTATTGGTTCTGGTCAGGTCTACTTTATAGGTGCGCGTAATCATAAGTGGACTCTGGAAGCGCTTGATTGGTACACCGGCGAAGAGACATTCCACTATGTCATTGGTGGGCAGAAGTACAACTCACAGTATTCTGGCGTCACACTGGATGAAAAAGGACGTGCCTTTTATGGCACGATGTACGGACGTGCACGCATCGAGGTTGAGGGGCAGCAACCCAGCTCAATGCAGCAGAAGCTGGTAAGCGAATGAAAAATGTAGTTTTACTAGTGTTATTTATTTGTACGGTAATTCCATCGCTGACTAGTTGTCAGGCTCAGAGTGATGAGACACAGAAGCCGAATGTCATTATTTTGTTGGCCGATGATTTGGGTTGGGCTGATGTTGGGTATCGCGGTAGCGATATTCAGACGCCAAATCTGGATCGACTGGCAAGTGAAGGTATGCGTCTGGAACGTTTCTATACCAATCCTATCTGTACACCAACCCGAGCGGCTCTAATGACTGGTCGTGACCCTATGAAGTTAGGGGTAGCGTATGCTGGTTTACAGCCCTGGGAAGGTGGTGGGGTTTCATTGCTTGAGCATTTTATGCCGGAGAGCTTTCAGGCCGCTGGTTATGACACGGCAATGATCGGTAAATGGCATTTAGGAAAGTCGATAGAGCAACACACCCCTAACGCCCGTGGTTTCAATCATTTCGTGGGTCATCTCAACACCCAG
>CALISW010000064.1 GCA_938041655.1 uncultured Thiotrichales bacterium
CGCCATACCGGCACTGATTTTGCTTTTCTTGTGGGTAGCACTGGAGCCAGGGATTATCAATCGAGCACTGATGAACTCGCTGCCATCCGATATACAAGCCATGAGTAAAGATCAGTTGAGCTTGTACATCAACGACGTCAAACTCTTGTCTTCAGCTTCAGTACTTCCCGAGAGTACCTCTGCGGCTCAGTCAAATGCGGTACAAACCCTGCAGCAACTGACCACCCGCAGCAGCGTGCTCAGGGCAATATCCGTCATCTTGTTAGCGCTGCTTGGTGCGTTATTTGCGTGGCGCCAAATATGCCCTGAAAAAAGAGCACGTGTCACAGTTGAACGCACCATACTGGGTATTTTGATCGCCTGCTCCTGTGTCGCCATTTTCACCACGGTCGGGATTGTCCTTTCGGTGTTGTTTGAGTCCATTCGATTTTTTGGCGAGGTACCGCCAACCGAGTTTCTATTCGGTACCAGTTGGAGCCCGCAGATGGCGATCCGTGCTGATCAGGTCGGTTCGTCCGGTTCATTTGGTGCCATTCCCCTGTTCGTAGGTACCATCCTGATTTCATTTATTGCCATGATCGTTGCAGTGCCACTGGGTCTGATGTCGGCCATTTACCTCTCTGAATATGCCAGCAAACGTTTTCGCTCCATTGCCAAACCCATGCTGGAAATACTGGCTGGTGTTCCAACCGTCGTGTACGGCTTTTTTGCGGCGCTTACGGTTGCTCCCATGATCAGAAACATGGGTGAGTCGATCGGCCTTAGTGTGGCTTCCGAGAGCGCGCTGGCTGCTGGTCTGGTGATGGGTGTGATGATCATACCGTTTGTCTCATCTTTGTCAGATGATGTAATCGCTGCGGTACCCATGGCAATGCGTGAGGGCTCTTACGGTATGGGCGCCACCAAATCAGAGACAATCAAACAGGTGGTATTGCCCGCTGCCTTACCCGGTATTGTGGGTGGCATCTTGCTGGCGGTATCACGCGCTATCGGTGAAACTATGATCGTAGTGATGGCAGCTGGACTGGCAGCGAACATGACGGTCAATCCGCTCGAAGCAGTGACCACCGTAACAGTGCAGATAGTAACGCTACTCACCGGTGATCAGGAATTCGATAGCGCCAAAACGCTCGCCGCTTTTGCTCTGGGACTAATGCTGTTTATCTCTACCCTGTTACTAAACATGCTGGCACTTAATATTGTGCGCAAGTATCGAGAACAATATGAATAAAAATACCGAAGTCATTAAAGGAACACTGGCAAAGCGTTACGCCAAAGAACGACGCTTCCGTATGCTCGGTATGATCTCTGTATTCCTTGGCTTACTGTTTTTAGTGGTTTTGTTATTAGGCATATTATTCAAAGCTGCACCCGCGTTCACCCAGCACTATCTTTCTATAGATATGAACTACGACGCTGACAGTCTCGGCGTTGGCACAAACCCGTCGATTAAAGAGTTAGAGGGAGCGAATTATCGCGGACTGATTCGCAATACACTCTATGCACAATTTCCTGAAGTCACACAGCGAAATGATAAACGCGAGTTGGCAGCACTGATTAGTGGCTCTGCAGAGTATCAAATTCGCGATGCCTTGCTCGCCAACCCGGCATTATTAAACAATAACGCCCGCGTACAAGTATTACTTGATGATGATGTTGATACTTACCTCAAGAACAACACTCATTCAGGGCGCGTCAATGAACAGCAAATCTCATGGATTAATACGCTTGAAAATAGTGGCGCAGTAGAGCGTGGCTTCAATCGTAATTTATTCACCAATGGTGATTCGCGTGAACCAGAAAGTGCTGGCTTGCTCGGTGCCACTATGGGCTCACTATACGCATTGACGATTTGCTTGTTAGTCTCATTTCCTATTGGTGTGATGGCAGCAATCTACCTGGAAGAGTTTGCCCCGAAAAATCGCTGGGTAGACTTGATTGAGATCAACATTAACAATCTCGCGGCCGTACCTTCGATTGTATTTGGTTTGCTCGGGCTGGCAGTTTTTCTGAATTTCTTTGGCATGCCCCGATCTGCCCCGCTGGTTGGTGGTCTGGTGCTTGCACTACTGACATTACCGACTATCATCATTGCCAGTCGCTCGGCGATTAAATCAGTACCACCTTCGATACGTGAAGCGGCATTGGGCCTGGGCGCCTCTAAAATGCAAACCGTATTTCAACATGTAGTGCCACTGGCCATGCCTGGTATTTTGACCGGCGCTATAATTGGTTCTGCCCGCGCACTGGGAGAGGCAGCACCGTTGTTAATGATTGGTATGGTCGCTTTTATAGTAGATGTGCCAGAGGGCTTTACGGATGCTTCAACCGTGTTACCAATACAGATCTTCCTTTGGGCAGATAGCCCTGAACGCGCCTTTATTGCCATGACTTCTGCGGCAACGATTGTATTATTGGTCTTTCTGATCTGTATGAACGGGCTCGCAATCTGGTTGCGAAAACGCTTTGAAAAACAATGGTGATAAACTAGATGGATCACACAATCACAGCACCACCTTCTGGAGAAGCCCGTATGGCTACTGAAAACGCTGAAGAGAAAAGTAATAAAGTTGATATTGAACAGCAACTGGGTGAAACCGTTGGTGAACAGTTTACCGATGAACAAAAGTTCGCCTTACGAAATGTGGATGTTTATTATGGTGATAACCATGCCATCCAGGATATCAGTATGGATATAGCCCCGAATGAAGTGGTTGCTTTCATCGGTCCTTCAGGTTGCGGTAAATCTACTTTTCTGCGCGTATTGAATCGTATGAACGACACTATCGATATTTGCCGGGTTAGTGGTGATATACGTCTGGATGGTGAAGATATCTACGACAAGAAAATGGACCCGGTCTTGTTGCGTGCACGGGTCGGTATGGTGTTTCAAAAACCCAACCCGTTTCCAAAATCTATTTATGACAACGTCGCCTACGGACCCAAACTACATGGACTGGCTTCATCTCGCGCAGAACTGGATGACATCGTACGCACTAGTCTGAAACGCGCTGGCTTGCTCAAGGAAGTCGAGAACAGACTGGATGAGCCTGGCACGGGTTTGTCTGGAGGCCAGCAACAACGGCTCTGCATTGCGCGCACTATCGCCGTGAGTCCTGAAGTGATTCTGATGGATGAACCCGCGAGTGCATTGGACCCTATTGCTACCGCGATCATCGAGGAGTTGATTGACGAACTGCGCGAAAACTACACTATTGCGATCGTAACCCACTCGATGCAACAAGCTGCACGCATTTCGCAAAGAACGGCCTACTTTCATTTAGGGAAACTGGTGGAAATGGGGCCTACTGAAAAGATTTTCACCAACCCTGATCATACACTCACAGAAAATTATATTACCGGCCGCTTCGGCTAGTCTGGAGAATACTCATGGAATCAAAAATAGATATTTCTGACCATATTTCTCATCGTTATAACGATGAACTGGAAGACTTGCGCAACCAGGTAATGGAAATGGGCGGGCTGGTTGAACGCCAGTTACAAGATGGACTCAAGGCGCTACAAAAATCAGATATGCCACTGGCAGAAAAAGTCGCCAGTGCTGATGATGAAGTGAATGCCAAAGAAATCGCTATCGATAAACGCTGCACCCAGATTCTGGTACGCCGACAACCTGCGGCGAGTGACTTGCGCCTGGTACTAGCCATTATCAAAACCATCAATGATCTGGAGCGAGTCGGTGACGAAGCAGAAAAGCTCGGTCGCTATGCCATACACTTGTATGAACATAATGCCAAAATTGGTGATTTCACAGAAATTAAACACCTTGGAAAACACGTACGAGAGATGTTAAGCAAAACTCTGGATGCATTCATAAGAATGGATGTGCAATCAGCCATCGCCACTATTCAGAGTGATGATGAGATCAATGAAGAGTTTGATTCGATTATGCGCCAACTCACTTCCAAGATGATGGAAGACCCGAGTCATATTAAAGAGACGCTTAGAGTACTATGGGCAGCACGCGCACTTGAACGTATTGGCGATCATGCTAAAAACATCTGTGAGTACGTTGTGTATCTGGTCAAAGGCGAAGATGTAAGACATACCAACCTGGTCGCCCTGCTCGAAGAGCACCCGGAATTGAATGATGAATAAGCAGAGGTAGCAAGCAATAAAAAAAGCCCGCATAGCGGGCTTTTTTATTGCCAGTACATTTCAGGCTAGGAAGCTTTTTTAAGATCAGCTTCCAAAGTATCAACTTCCGCCATCAATGCCGCCGGCGTACGATCTGCAAACTTCGCATAGTATTCTCGAATAGATGGCAGCTCGGATAACCAACCCTGCACATCAACACTCAAGAGTGTTGCAGTAGCATCAGCATCCATATCCAAACCATCAAAATCCAGATCTTCTTCTCTGGGCAAATTACCAATAGGTGTTTCGGTTGCACCAACAGTGCCGTCACAACGCTCAAATATCCATTTCAGGATACGACTGTTCTCACCAAAGCCCGGCCAGATAAATTTGCCTTCTGCATTTTTACGGAACCAGTTAGTGTAATAAATCTTTGGCATTTGCGCGCCCTGCTTCTCACCCAAACTCAACCAATGGGTCCAGTAATCAGCCATGTTGTAACCACAGAAAGGCAGCATCGCCATTGGGTCACGGCGTAAATCACCTACAGCACCATCGGCTGCTGCCGTTTTCTCACTACCAATAATGGAAGCCAGAAAGGTACCGTGTTGCCAGTCTCTGGACTCATTAACTAATGGCACTACTGTGGCACGTCGACCGCCGACTAGAATTGCACTGATAGGTACACCGTTAGGATCTTCCCACTCATCCGCTATCACTGGGCATTGGCTTGCCATGGCTGTAAAGCGTGCGTTCGGGTGTGCTGCAGGACGGCCACAATCTGGGGTCCAGTCCTTACCGGTCCAGTCCACCAAATGATCTGGGGCTTCATCGGTCATCTCTTCCCACCAGACATCACCGTCATCGGTTTTAGCGACGTTAGTGAAGACTGCATTCTTGGTTAGAGATAGCATCGCATTAGCGTTGGAATCCATACTGGTTCCGGGTGCTACACCAAAGAAACCGTTTTCGGGATTAATCGCATACAGCTGGCCGTCTTTGCCAAATTTCATCCAGCAAATATCGTCACCGATGGTTTCGATTTTCCAGCCTGGAATACTTGGCGTTAACATCGCCAGATTAGTTTTACCGCAAGCACTCGGGAAAGCACCACAAACATATTTGGATTTGCCTTCCGGATTGGTGATCTTGAGGATCAGCATATGCTCCGCCATCCAGCCTTCGTCTCTCGCCATTGCAGAAGCTATACGCAAGGCCAGACACTTTTTACCTAACAAGGCGTTACCACCGTAGCCTGAACCGAACGACCAGATTTCGTATGTCTCGGGGAAATGCACGATATTGCGGTTTTCAAGATTACACGGCCATGGCACATCGGCCTGCCCTTCAGCCAGCGGAGCACCAACTGAGTGAACACAAGGAATGTACTCGCCGTCATCGCCCAGTACATCCAGTACTTTCTGACCAACACGGGTCATAGTATGCATACTGGCTACTACGTATGGAGAATCAGTAATCTCAATACCAATCTTGGATATGTGTGAACCGACAGGACCCATGCTAAATGGAATCACGTACATGGTACGTCCTTCCATACAGCCAGTGAACAAGCCTTGCAAGCGATCGCGCATCGCGGCTGGCTCCATCCAGTTATTGGTTGGGCCTGCATCCACTTCTTTTTCTGAACAAATAAAGGTGAAA
>CALISW010000065.1 GCA_938041655.1 uncultured Thiotrichales bacterium
GGTGATGAAGAATATCTCACTTATGTTGGTAACGCGCCTCTTTCCGGCAGTAGTTTTGGTACCAATACCTTCTACGGCTTTGTCGCCCCACCACAAACTGTCACGGTACGTGGTGAGTATCGATTCTGATAGTTATTGAGACAACCACAAAAAAGCCCGGCATTGCCGGGCTTTTTTATATTCACAATTATTTTGTCTGCTGAATTAAAATGAATTACTGCTTCGCAATTCTTATATATAAAGTCTGCGGTCTTTGCTCATAAACTTCGTCGACAATCTGCATGGCAATATTTTCAAGTTCAGCATAGTTCTTTTGTCTGACCTGCCCGGCTTTAAAATCAACCGTCACCTGCTCTAATACACCATTGCTTTGTTTCCAGGAAACATTGGTATCAAGACCGTGGTCTTCTTTTATCTGTTTCATTACCACCAGGTTTTTATTGCTGGTTTGCGCGGCAGGTACCGCTTCATTACGCAGGTGACGCACAAACCATAAAATAATCAATGCTGCGACAGCTATCAGCAACCATTTCATCAAACCATTTTGAGATTTTTTTTCAGGCACTGGCGACAAATACTCCTTCATGTTCAAATTCGGTATTAATTAATTGCTCAACCAGAAAACGAGCCAATTCAGCATTGCGTACTTTGCCGCCCGGAACTGTCAAACGATTCACTTTGACTTCGTTAATAAATTTACCATCCTTGATACTCGGACAACGTACCAATGTCCAGTTCAGATCACTGGCAGCAAGCAATCGATATTCTCGTTTTTTATCTTTAATAATATCGCCGAGTACCAATGAACCAACATATTTGGTTAGCAAGCCAAACAGATTGGTGCGTTTGTCTGCGGGCATCACCAGACTGGCCGCCGAGACCAATATATAGCGTGTAATACCGACATCGCCCATTTTCTCAATCAGATGGCCGGTCGCGGTTGAACAAATCATCGCCTTGGCTGCCGACTTGCTTCTACCGGTTGGTCCGAGCGCGCTAATCACAGCAGCACATCCTTCCAGCAAGCTTTCGATGGCTTTGCTGTCGTCGGCATTGCCTTCAATTATTTGCAGGCGTCGATGCGAGATATTAATACTAGTCGGATCACGCACCAGTGCTCGTACTGAATAGCCCTGATATAGCGCTTCGTTAATTAAAGCAATTCCAGTGAGACCAGAGCCTCCCAGAATTGCCAGTTTGCCTGATTCAGATGCCACACATGCTCCTTATGCGTTTAGAAAAATCATTTGCTATACCGGGTACCTTATAAAGTATCCTCTCGTAGATTTCCAGCCGAAAGTCCAGAACTGATCATTGTCTACAATTAATGTGGATCAGGTCAGTAGGCATTTCATTCCATCCAGAGTTTCACTGCAACCAGCCTCTATTTTGAGACTCGCTAAATCATCCCCACGGGTCTTACCGTAAGTTAGAATCGCGACCGGCTTTTGCTGTTCTTCGGCCCAACGAACAAACCGGAAGCCTGAAAAAACCGTCAGCGATGAGCCGATAACCAACAATGCCTTTGCCTGCTTCAAATAGTCTTTACACTGATCTACTACTTTGGATGCTACTGACTCACCAAAGAAAACTACATCGGGTTTTATGATTCCGCCACAAGCACACGCTGGCACTTCAAAATCGTGGTAATTTGCCTTTTCAATTTCTACATCACCATCGGGTTTGTCTTTGGCAATAACAACTCGAGTCTGCCATTCCGGATTTAACTCAACCAACCTGGCTTGCCAGGTCTGACGTGAACTGAGTTGCTGGCACTCCAGACATATCACCTCGTCAATTCGACCGTGTAAATCGATAACATTTTTACTGCCAGCCTTTTGATGCATGCCATCAACATTCTGGGTAACCAGAGCATTAATAAAACCTGCCTGTTGTAATTCAGAGATAACATGGTGCCCGCGATTGGGTGCGTTATTCTGCATCCGCGGCCATCCAAGCATACTGCGCGCCCAATAACGTTGGCGTGACGCCTGTTCACTGACAAAATCCTGATACAGAATCGGTTTACTGTGGAGCCATTCACCATTGCTATCGCGATAGGCAGGAATTCCTGAATCGGTGCTGATACCGGCACCAGTTAATACCATCAACGATTGATGGCTCTGAAAAAACTCTGCCAGTTGCTGCTCAGCGCTCAACTTTGGTACAGACACCGGCACGACAGTTGGCTGAGGGTTGAATTTCAATTTGGCACACACCTCTAAGATTGGCAGCAGCATTGTAGTCTCGTTCCAACCGTACTCGGCGCAATGCAAGGTTACGTAGATTGGTTGCTGTAGGGAGTAGTTTTGAATAGGCTTTATAGCGGTTGGGGCCACCACATGGAGCATAGCCGGTGGCGATAACGCCGCAGTCAGTAAAACTGTCACAGCGCGGATAACCGATCGAAGCATTGATTTGTTTGCTCAGGCTTTGCAACTCTTCCTGCATACCTTCCAGGTTACGGGCATAGGTTGGTTGTTGCGAGGCACAAGCACCCAAACAGAGAAGTACGATAGATGTTAAAAGCGCTTTCATTAACGTTTGGCTGGCTAAAAGCCCAGTGTATACTAAAACAAAGTACGTGTAGAAAGGCTCAACATGAAAGATACATTTTTTGGTATCAGCTGGGACGACTGGATTACCCGCTATGCTGCCAGCCACCAGAACCCGGTAAATCGACTCTGCCATACATGGGGTATTCCTATGATACTTGTATCACTACTGCTGATTTTACCTGCATTGGTGGTACCGGTAATTTGGAAAATTGCGCTGCTACTATTTGTTGTTGGTTGGGTGCTGCAATTTGTTGGGCATGTGTTTGAAGGTAAACGTCCCGAATTTTTTTATGACTGGCGCTTCCTGTTTGTTGGCTTGCGTTGGTGGTGGGCTAAAATGAAAGGCGTTGTCTAAAACCGTATAACTGTTTGGAACCAGACTGGCTGCCGTTGGTCTGACTACTCATAATAATTCAATATAAGGATCACTCATGCTTTATCGGTCATTAATTATTTCTCTTGGAATCTTGCTCAGTGCCTGTCAATCAGTAAGTAACATAGCTGCTACTTCAGGACAAACAGACTATTTAAACCAAACCTCCGCCAACATGCCGGACGTTGATATAGCATATAGCAAATTTACTTTGGACAATGGTTTACGAGTGATCGTACATGAAGATCGTAAAGCGCCAATCGTTGCCGTAAGTGTCTGGTATCACGTCGGCTCCAAAGATGAACCTACCGGTAAAACCGGTTTTGCCCATTTGTTTGAACACCTGATGTTTAACGGCACTGAAAACTACAACGATGAATATTTTGGACCGTTTGAAAAAGTCGGTGCCACTGATATGAATGGTACTACCTGGTTTGATCGAACCAATTATTTTCAGAACGTACCAACCCCCGCGCTGGAAATGGCACTGTGGATGGAGTCCGATCGTATGGGTCATCTGCTTGGCGCAATTGACCAAAGCAAACTGGACGAACAACGTGGTGTAGTCCAAAACGAAAAGCGTCAAGGTGACGACCGCCCCTATGGCAAAACTGAATATCGATCACTGGAAGGATTGTACCCGGTAGGGCATCCATACCGTCATAGCACCATTGGTTCTATGGAAGACCTGGATTCAGCTTCACTGGACGATGTGAAGCAATGGTTTCAGGACTACTATGGTGCAGCCAACGCAGTATTAGTACTAGCGGGTGATCTGGATGCAGCCACCGGCAAAAAACTGGCAGAAAAGTATTTTGGTCATATTGAAGCCGGACCACCGGTCAAACAAATCCAAAGCTGGGTGCCTGTTAAAACTGAAAACCTGATTGAAGTCATGCCTGACCGTGTACCACAAGCACGCATTTATCGGCAGTGGGTGATTCCCGGGAGAACCTCAATTGACAGTAATTTGTTGGAACTGGCTGCCGATATTTTAGGCGGCGGTAAAAACTCACGCCTGTATAAATCACTGGTGTATGACAAGCAGGTGGCCACCAGTGCCTATGCCTATGTTGAGCAACATGAATTAAACAGTGTCTTTGAAATTAACGTCACCCTAAAAGCTGATGCAGATCCGGATGTAGTAGCCAATGAGGTTGACAACATCCTTGCTACCTTTCTTGAGCAGGGCCCTACAAAAGATGAGTTATCACGTGTTGTCACCAGCACTAATGCTGGTGCGATTCGTGGTTATGAAAAAATCGGTGGCTTCGGCGGCAAAGCAACGGCACTCGCGCAAGGCGAACTATATGCCGGTGATCCCGGCTTTTATAAAACCCGTTTACAGTGGCTGAATAATGCCAACACCGACACCATCAAACAACTGAGCAACAACTGGTTAACACATGGCTATTATCAACTGACTGTATTGCCCTTTTCAGAATACAGGGTAAGCGCCAATGCAGTTGATCGCAGCCAGGGTTTACCAGTGGTTGGCGGTATGCCAGACCTCGGTTTTCCGGAAATCCAGCGCAGCACACTCGCTAATGGAATGCCGGTAGTACTGGTCGAACGTAACTCATTACCTTTAGTGAATGTTGCGATTCAGTTCGATGCAGGTTATGCCGCTGATGCCGGCGGCAAACTCGGTAGGTCCAGTTTTACTATGGGCATGCTCAACGAGGGCACTACTTCTAAAGACTCCCTTGAAATTGCGGCAGCGGCCGAAATCCTAGGTGCCAATCTTGGCTTTAATACAGATCTTGATGTATCCACTGCGTCTGTATCTGCCTTAAAGAAAAATCTGAATGAATCGATCGCCTTGATGGCCGACATCATCAAGAACCCGACCTTTCCGCAAGCCGAGATTGATCGCCTGCGTAAACAATGGCTATCGGGCATCGAGCAAGAACAAAACCGCCCGGTACAACTGGCTCTGAGAAACTTGCCACCGTTGTTGTATGGCTCCGATCATTCCTACGGCATACCCTTCACCGGCAGTGGCACCAAAGACTCTATCAACTCTCTGGATCGAGGTGACCTGGTCGGTTTTCATCGTGACTGGTTACGCTCGGACAACGGTACAGTCTATGTGGTTGGCGATACTACAATGGAAGAAATACTTCCTATTCTGAATCAACACATTGCACAGTGGGTCTTACCCGCTTCAGCTAAACCTACCAAAAATCTGGATCAGGTTGCACTGGCTGATCAATCGGTGGTGTATTTGATTGATAAACCCAACGCCGCGCAAACTGTATTACTCGCTGGGCATATTATTCCACCCACCGGAGATCCACAAAATATCGTGATTCAAACCATGAACGATATCATTGGTGGCTCATTTACAGCACGCTTTAATATGAATCTGCGTGAAGACAAAGGCTGGAGCTATGGTGCCAGTTCATTCAGTTGGGATGCGCGCGGGCAACGTCCGTGGATGATATATGCTCCGGTGCAAACGGATAAAACCAAAGAATCGATTCAGGAGCTGCAGCGCGAGTTACAGGAATTTTTAAGCTCCAACCCTGCCAGTAGTGAAGAGCTAAACAAGGTGATTAGCTCCAACGCCAACAGTTTACCGGGTCGCTTTGAAACCTCGCGCTCGGTCTTGGGCGTGTTGCTCGATAATGAAAATTACGGTCGTGCCGATAACTACGTCAGCACCCTCAAGCAACAGTATGAAAGCGTTGATCTGAACAGTGTCAGACAATCAGCTACAGCCACCTTGAAACCGGACGCACTGACCTGGGTGATTGTCGGCGACAGAAATGAAATTGAGCAAGATGTAAGAGGCCTGGATTTTGATGCGGTCAAATTAATGGATCTGGATGGCAACATCATCGAATAATTGGGAATGTAACGGCTATCAGTAGCAACTGCTAGC
>CALISW010000066.1 GCA_938041655.1 uncultured Thiotrichales bacterium
CGTTGTTGCTAATCTCGGTCTTAATACAACCGAGCAATGGAGCAGTTGGCAAGACAATTGAAGTTTTAAGAAAATCACGTCTTTTCATTAAAAATCTCCGTCGGCATCAAACAAGGTCAATTGCAAGTTGAGAGCTGCAGCAAGGTCGTTGCGTATTAAATTTGCAACAGTCAACGCCGCATTAAAGTACTGATCTATTTCTTCAAAATAGGGATAGCCGGTACGCCTGTTGAATATATCATTGGGAACGCTGATCGAATTAATAATTGTAAATTGTGTTTCGAATTTATTAGCAAGCTCGATATGACCCGAGTCAATTAACAAGTCCTGAAGACCATTTTCAAAAACCCGCTGTGCCAGTTCCAGTGTTGCGTGCGCACTAACGAAACCCATGCCACTTCGGAAAGGCTCGTCGTTGCGCCGGCGCTGTGCGGAGGTTTCGACGGATTGATAGAGTTTGCTGAGTACCTGATCAAGTACTTCCTGTTGAGAGGTGAAGTGAGTATTGTCTTCACCAGCGTCCAACAGCGCATCACGAAAGTTGTTTTCTCCTTTGGTCCAGTCTTGGTATAGGTCGTCAAGTCTGGTTTCAAGATCTTTGGCAACCATCACTAATAATGAACAGCGTAGCTCACCAGCTACCGGATTGGTGTAGGTAGAAGTTACTTCAGAACTGTCTTGTTCATAACTGAACAACAGATACTCTAGAGTTGCAATGCCTTGGGCGCCAATGCCGGCTTCATCGATATCATCCAAGGTGATTAGTTCAGTTTTTGATAATAATCGTTTGATCACTTTCGCTTTGGGAAAGCGGTAATAGATGTGTAAATCACGATCGTTTTCAACGGCAGGCCCAAACAGAAATGCTTCAGTGTGATGCCACTCAGAAAGCAATTGCACCCAGGCACGACGTGTACTTTGCAAGTTATAATCGTCGGTACTATTGAGACAAAACTGCTCGGTGCGGCGCAACATTTGTTGTCCACTCATGTGTAGTTTTCTGTAGCGCGGAATGATTACTTGATCAGTTAACTCAGTTAGCCATACTTGTACGCGTTCCCTATCGATAGCAGCTGATGCAGATTGCCGGGCTTCAACGGCAGGTTCGTTTGCCGGTTGGCATGCAATCAGCGTTAATAACAAAGTACCAACTACTAGTGAAGTATTTTTCATTTATAAAGAATCCAGAAATCTTAGTAATGCCTGTCTTTGATCGGCATTGAGAGATATGTAATCATCACGTGATGCCTGAGCTTCGCCACCATGCCAGAGTATGGCCTCTTGCAAGTTACGCGCGCGCCCGTCGTGCAAAAAACGCGTGTGTTCATTCACCACCTTGACCATGCCAATGCCCCATAATGGCGGAGTGCGCCACTCATTTCCATTCGCCAGAAAATCTGTACGATTATCAGTCAAACCCTCTCCCATGTCGTGCAGTAATAAATCGGTAAAAGGCTGTATGGACTGGTTTTCCAATTCAGGGAAATCTGGCATGCTACCGGTAGTAAAAGCAGGAGTGTGGCAGGCACTACAGTTAATTTTCTGAAACAAAGACTCACCTAATTGTACTTGCGGATCATCCACATCACGTCTGGCCGGAACAGCAAGTAGTTTGGCGTAGAATATGACCTTGTATGCTATCTCATCGGAAATTTCTGGTTCACCACCATGTGGTGCTGACAGACAATCACTTTGTGTTTGCGTGCATACAGTTTCGTTTACCAGTGATGAAGTAATGCCTATATCGTGAGCAAAAGCGATCATCGATTGTTGGGCGATATTTGGTTGGCTCGCTTTCCAACCAAAACGACCCATCACGGTTTGCTGTTTGACAAGATCCCAAACCTGATTGGGTCGGCCGGAAATGCCATCGTCATTATTATCAGCTGGATCTGCCACTGCGAGTAAGTCTTTTTCATCAATGGCTTCTAATAGTCCCAAGCCGATCATGGGTTGTGCAACCCGGACCGAGGTTTGTAGTTGTGGATCGAATGCGCCATAACCGGGTTGTTGCAAATCCAGTTGCGGCTGAATCAGGCTGTATTGTTCGCCATCAGGAAACTCACCTTTAATTTCTGTGTAGCTGAGTAGTGGTTGGGCCTCGGGCTTAACCCCTAAAATTGCACGTGGTTGAATTTGCCCGCCATAAACAGGATCAGGTATCACGCCCGAAGTTTTAAGTTGCGTTTGATGATCGTTACTATCTGATGCCGGAATACTGATTCTTACCAAGGCAGAGATGAAGTTTTTTTCATCATTGATAGGCGGGTGACCGCGACCATCTTTAATATGACAACCCTGACAGGAGTTGGTGTTAAACAATGGCCCCAGCCCATCACGACTGCTGGTTGAGGCGGGGGCTGTGACCCACGGTTGTCTGAAAAATGCGTTGCCGATAAAAAAATTATCGCGTCGGGTGATGCTGGTGTTAGCCGCCGGTAAAGAAAACGCATTGGTACTTTGATCAAAGACAGTGGTATCGCCACCGCTTAAACGTTTGTCGATGACGACGGTCTGGACACTTTCTTGCTTGCAAGCACAAAGCAGGCAAAAAATGACAACAAGGAAAAGTAGTCGTGACATTAGTGAATCAGATGTTAGGCAGCGACAGCGCTTGACTCAGATCCTCAATGAATTCGGTTTGGGTTCGCAACGCATTAATGATGGCCTTGATGCGTGCGTTACCGGTTGTATTGCCATTAATAATTTGCTGGTCAAAATGTTCACCGGCTTCAGCGGTGCTAACGAGAACTTCAGATTTTGCTTTGGTGTCGGCTAGACTGTTAGCCAGGCGCTCGGCAAGTACGGGATCGGTTTCCAGCAGTAAGTCATGCAGGCTTGGCCCTTGTGTTATTTCACCTGCTAGGTTTAGATAGCTACCGTGGTAGACGTTATTGATACCTTGAATATTTTGATCGATATCATTGTGGGTGTTATCACTAAAGCAGGAATGCTCATCTTCCTGAGAGTGTGCGAGCAGGGCGACATTCATGCGCTCGCCTGACAATTCTCCCAGACTCAAACTACCGATACCAAATACCATGCGGCGTAAGCCTTCATCGGTTGATGCCGAGAGTAGCTCAGTGCGATAGTTGTTCTCAAATTCGGGTGACCAGTCTTCCGACATGCGTTTGAGGTCGGTCAACAGCACCACGGTAGCCGCCCGTAAATATTGAGCTCGTCGGTCACAGTTGCCACCGGTACAATCAGGTGTATTGGAAAAATCGGTCCATGGACGTCTGCCTTTATCGGTTGGTGATTGATTCAGGTCCTGACCCCAGAGTAAAAACTCAATGGCGTGATAACCGCTGGCGACATTGGCTTCAGAGCCGCCTCTCTCATGATAGGCACGCAACAGCGAATCACTGATGTCTTCATTACTGGCAATAATATTTGCCTGGGCAAATTGGTTTGCTTCGGTAAAGTCATAGTTGTTTTGGTTGACGTAATCGATCAGACCTTCATCCAGTGGCCAGGCATTTACCTGACCTTCCCATTCATCGACATTAGGATTACCAAAACGAAAGGCTTCGCTTTGACCATATACTTGCCGTGCTACCAGCCAGGCATTTTTTGCATCCTGGTGAGTAGCGGCTGAAGGGTTTTGAATGAGAGCTTCGACTTTCTCGCGTAATACAATCACGCTTTGCAGGCTGTCACTATAAATCGCATGAGCCATATCGGCGTAATGGGTAACCACTGCCTGACGATCAATAGGGGAGCTGGTTGCATTGGAAGATGGTGTATTACCGGATTGTTCACACGCGACCAGTGTGAATAGTAACAACATCAACAATGTACGAAACAACATGGTTATTATCCGGATTTCAGATGAGAATGATTCTCATTATAAGCAAAAGAGGAGGTCTCACAAGTTTTGAAAGCGATTAAGAGACGCAATCGAAATAAGCTAGCTCTATCCGATTATCCTGTGGATGCATGAAAAGATCGATAACCAATATCTGGTCATATCGCTGTTAAGAGGTACTGACAGGTTGAGCTATTTTCAAAGGCTTTTTCAGCACACACGACGAATGTCCAGCACGCAATCAACTATATGTGCTGATTTCAGGTACAAATCATTAAAAATCACCTTAAATCATTCATCAGTAACGAATTAAACGACTGTTTTTGCGATCTTGGCACCTTACCAAAAATACAGTTAATCTGTCGGAACAGGTGTTAAATGATCAATATAAATAATGTAAGTATTGCTTCTATAGCAATGGTAATACTAATTTCAATTAGTGACGTATACGCAGAAGATGTTGCTGAATTATTAGCAACTTTGAAATCATATGATCGTGTTTACTTCGATGCTTATCAACCTAGAACGGCACTGGATATGGTTGACCGTGTTCCCGGGTTTCTTTTGATAATACCTGATGACAAACGTGGTTTGGGACAGGGCGGTGCCAATGTGCTTATCAATGGAAATCGTTTAACAGGAAAAACACAAGCACGCGCACAACTAAACCGAATAAATTCACGGAATGTTGAGCGACTCGAAGTGGTTGATGGTGCGTCACTCGACATCCCAGGTCTGTCAGGACAAGTGGTTAATGTAGTTACCCATGGCTCGCCACTATCAGTCAGTTGGGAAATGTATCCAGAATGGAAAAAAGACTATAAAGACAATTGGGCGCGTGGCAAATTCAGTGTGAGTGGTGAAACAGGCCCGATAAACTATGCGGTGACTGTTGGGCATGACTCTTATCGTAATGGTCAACATGGTCCGGCACGGTTCTTTGATGCGAATAATCAACTGTTTGAGCAGCGTGAAGAAGTACAACTATTCAATGGAGACGAACCATACCTCTCGTTTGATTCGACCTGGCAGCCTAATGAAGACCAGATTGGGAATCTGAATTTTAAATACTCAAAGTTTGATAGAAATTCAATTGAAGATTCTTCGAGAAACGCAATTACACCGAGGGGTGAATCAGCACAGGCACAATTTACATCAGAAAGTGAACAGCGAACCACAGAAATCGGATTAGACTATCAATTTACCCTCGGCGATGGAAAATTAAAAACCACACTTTTTTCCTATTCCAAGGTGAATCCTTCAGAGCAATCTTTTAGCAAATTTGATGCAGTCGGCAATGCATTGGTCGATCAGTCTGTGTTTAAACAGAGATCGAAGGAAACAGAAGCCATCATTAGAGGCGAATACGCCTGGGTTTCTCAACAGGGACATGACTGGCAAGTAGCTCTGGAAGGCGCGAGAAATAAACTGGATATAAACTCGCAACTGTTTGTCCTGGATACTGATGGAGAATTAATTGAAGCGGCTCTCGATGGAGCCAGCGCCATTGTAGATGAAGATAGAGTTGAGTTAACCATGACGCATTCACGAAAAATCCAGGAAGATTGGAACGTGCAAGCATCACTCGGTGTAGAGCAATCTACCATTGAACAAACCAACGGACTATCAAGATCGTTTGAACGCCCGAAAGGTTTTCTTGCTGCCAGCTATCGTTGGGACCCATCAACAACACTACGCGCGAAAATTGAGAGAGAAGTAGGTCAGTTGAGTTTCTTTGATTTTATTTCGTCTATTGATCTGGATGAAAACCAGGATTCTGCGGGTAACGTCAATTTGGTGCCTAGCCAAACGTGGTTGGCAGAATTTGAAGTTGATAAAAAGTGGAAAGACAAAAATGCATTGCAAACCAAGTTCTACTTAATGCAAATAGATGACCTGGTTGATCGTATCCCGTTGGAGTCAGGTTTGGATGCAATTGGAAATCTGGATGTTGCGAAACGATACGGACTCGATATTAATGCAACGATTGATGGTAAGAATTTTGGTTGGCAAGGCGTGGAAGTCAAAATAAAGTATCAATGGAGTGACTCGTTCGTCGATGACCCTGTCGAAGGTTTCACGCGTCAACTCACTGATCACAGACTCTCAAATTTCAATTTATTTTTCCGGCATGATATTCCCGATACTCCGTTTGCTTACGGTGTTGATTTATACGAATGGCGTAAAGCACCCGAATACCGTCTTGATCGGATAGATCGATTCAACTTTAGTGGATCGTGGGGCGAATTGTATGTAGAACATAAAGATTTCTTCGGTCTTAAAGTTAAAGCTAAAGTGGAGAATTTTTTAAATGGTAAGAATGACAACGTCAGCAGGATTTTTACTGATAGGCGCGATCAAGGTGAGCTCGACTATGTAAAATCTTCCACACGTCTGGATTCAACCAGTTTAATCCTGACCGTCAGTGGGGAATTCTGATTATGTGTAAAGACCGTCTCTAGCTATCGATTACAGTAAATAAAGCGACTGATTAACCAATGAGCGAGTATCATTATTTGGGCTATTTTATGAAAAATACCGAACTTCGGGGTTGATATGAGACACTGATACTGGCGCCAATTTCGAATTGCGCATCACCTTGCGCAGTTATCATGAACTGGTTATCGCCGGCTTTGATTCGGTAGCGTGTAAAATTACCGGCAAAGGAACGACCCATCACGGTTGCCTGATGCAGGCTGTCTTCAGTAACAACCAGATCGTGAGATCTGACCAGACATTCTATTTTTGTTCCTGCCACCAGACTGTGCTGTCCGAGATCAACCAACCCAAAAATTGTATCTGCTTGACCGTCAGCTGTGACAGTGCCATCAAGCCAATCTCCACGAGTAATAAAACTGGCTACTGTTTTATTCGCCGGTGATGTATATATATTGTTGGCACTATCCCACTGCATGATGGCGCCGCTATCCATCACTCCAATATTGTCTGCAACGGTAAAAGCTTCTCGTTGATCGTGGGTAACTAGCAGACTCGTGATTTTTTCCTGTCGTAAAATCTTAGCTACTAAACTGGACAATTTTCTACGGTGGTGGGTGTCGAGACTTGAGAAAGGTTCGTCCAGTAATAACAGGCGAGGCTTTGGAGCAATAGCTCGTGCCAGTGCAATACGTTGTTGTTGTCCACCGGATAACTCATGGGGATAGCGGTCGCCGTATTCTGGTAGACGAATTAATTCGAGTAGTTCATCAACGCGTTTTTGATTTTCATTTTTATTCCCATTTAATCCAAAGGCGATGTTGGCGGCGACATTTACATGCGGAAATAAAGTGAAGTCCTGAAACACCATGCCGATCTGTCGTTGTTCGGGTGGAGTTAGCTTGTCTTTATCACTTAACATTGTATTCGCAATATGAATACTGCCCTCAGTGACTGGTTCGAAGCCTGCGATGGCGCGTAACAAGGTTGTTTTGCCACAACCACTGGGGCCTAGCAAGCAGCCTATCTCACCTTCGGCCAGAGTAAATCCGGTTCCATGGACAACCTCGTTTTTACCATAAGCAATAGATACATTGTCGACCTTCAACATGGTAGTCATGACTGTTGTCCGGCACGAGCGTGATTAATAACCGAACTTAGCAGTATCACCGGAACGATACCAGCGAGCACGATCAACAAAGCCGGTGCGCCAGCTAACGCCAGTTTTTCATCATTGGCCATTTCATAGGCGCGCACTGCGAGCGTATTAAAATTGAAGGGTCGAAGTATTAGTGTGGCTGGTAGTTCTTTGAGCACATCAACGAAAACCAACAACAAAGCAGTTAACAAAGTGCCGCGCATCATCGGCATATGAATTTTAGTCAACACCCCGAAAGGCTTCAGACCCAGCGAGCGTGCACTGTCATCCATGCCTGGTTTTATTTTTTGTAAACCGGCGTCAACCGCTTGTAAGGAAACAGATAAAAAGCGAACCGTATACGCAAATAATAACGCAAATAATGTTCCCGACAACAGTAAGCCGGAAGAAAAGTTAAAGTTGTCGCGTAGCCACTGATCTATTGCATTGTCGAACCAGGCAAATGGAATGATAACGCCTACGGCGACAATAGTGCCGGGCAGGGCGTAACCCAGTGAGGCGGTTTGTGCGGCGGTTTTTGCTACCGGTGTTGCCACCAAGCGTTTGCTGTAAGCCAATACCAACGCCAGTGAAACAGCAATTACAGCTGCGATAATTGCCAACAGTAAACTGTTGCTGAACAAACGAACAAAATCAGCATTAAAAGATGAACTCGCGGTGATCGCCGTCCAGACAGATAACTGTAAAGCGGGTAACAAAAAGCCCAGCACAAACGGTAACAAACAGACGAAACACGCAAGTGCCGCACGCCAACCGTTAAGTTCGATCCGTTTGATCTGGTTATATTTGGTGCTGGTGTGATGAAAGCGTGCCCGACCGCGGGAATATTTTTCCATCAGAATCAGGAAAAAAACAAACAGTAATAACATGGCGGATAGTTGCGCCGCGGTGACACTGTCACCCATACCAAACCAAATCCGAAATATGCCGGTAGTAAAAGTGTTTACACCGAAATATTGCACCGTACCGTAATCGGCAAGGGTTTCCATTAGCGCCAGCACCAAACCCGTAATGATTGCCGGGCGAGCCAATGGTAAGGCTACTTTATAAAAACTCCCCCATGGACCTTTGCCAAGGGTACGGCTCACTTCCAGGGCACAGGTGCTTTGTTCTAAAAATGCTGCCCTGGTAAGCATGTAGACATAGGGGTAGAGCACCAGCGTCAGCATGCAGATAGCGCCACCAAGCGAACGTATCTCGGGAAACCAGTAGCCCGTCGCTTGCCAGCCGAATAATTGACGTAAGGTCGTTTGGACGGGTCCGGCAAAGTCCAGCATACCCGTGTAGGTATAAGCAATGATGTAGGCAGGAATTGCCATGGGTAGTAATAATGCCCAACTGAGCCAACGCCGACCAGGAAACTCACACATGCTGGTTAACCAGGCGGTACTAATGCCGATCAACAGTACCCCGAAGGCAACACCGAGACTCAGGATCAGCGTATTACGAAGATAGTCGGTGAGTAGGTAATCCCATAAGTGTTGCCAGTTTTCGTTACTGGGTTGAAACAGAAAACTGATGACTACCAGCAGCGGTATCGAAATTATCAATGCGATCAGAACACTGCTAATACTCCAGCCACGATTGCCTGAAGGCAACCACCAGGTTTTGTCACTGAGTGTGGTGCTGGACATGGCGTAATAAGGTTGGATTTATTTCCAACCAGCGCGATCCATCAAGCGGGTGGCGTCAGCGTTAAGTTCGCCCAGGCGTGACAAAGTTAGCGAGTCAGCCTTGAACTCACCCCAGCTTTTCAGGGTGTCGCTGTGTGCTACCTTATTAATGACCGGGTATTCAACATTTTCAAGTGCATAGTGTGATTGGGCTTCTTCGCTGAGCATAAACTCAATGAACTGCACGGCGACATCCATGTTTTTAGACGCAGCCGTAACACCAACACCGGTCACATTGATGTGCGCACCGCGATCGTTTTGATTCGGCCAGATTATGCCGATTTGTTCGGCGGTGACACGGTCTTGTTCTACTTCACCGGTTAACATCCCACCCAAATAATACGTGTTGGCAACCACCAGATCACATTCGCCTGCAACCGCCGCTTTGATTTGATCGCGATCGCCGCCTTTGGGTTCACGGGCCAGGTTAGCAACCAGACCACGCGCCCAGGCTTCGGTTGCTTCTTCGCCATTGCTTTCGATCATAGAAGCAACCAGTGACTGGTTATAAATATTGCCGGAAGATCGAATACAAATTTTTCCCTTCCATTGCTCGTCCGCGAGTTGTTCGTACGTGCTTATTTGGGTCGGATCTACTCGGCCTTTCACGTACATAATGGGTCGGGCACGTTGGCTGATGCCATACCAGTAGCCATCGGGGTCGCGCATTTGTGCTGTTAATTTAGATGTCAGTGATTGCGATTTAATACTTTGTAAAACACCCGCCTCTTTAGCGCGATGCAAACGTCCGGCGTCGGTGGTGATGAATACATCAGCCTCTGAATTTTTTCCTTCACTTTCCAGTCGTTGCAGTAATGCATCGGCTCTTCCTGACACCAAATTCACCTTGATGCCATTATTTGCTGAGAACTTATCCAGTAATGGTTTGAGCAAATGTTCCTGACGTGCCGAATAAATATTCAATTCGATTGTTTCAGTAACCTCTTTATTGGTGACCGCGACATTTTCGTCAGTTTCCTGTTCAGCCGGTTTGGAACATGCTGCCAGTGCAACCATAAGCAGTATGCTTGCGTATTTATAAGCTGTTTTCATGACGACAAATACTCGTTATTCAGTGTTTTAGATACTATTCTAAATGAGAATGATTCGCAATAAGAAGTCGAAAACTCCATTTTTACTGCATATTGTCAGATGATCTCACTACTGGTACAATTCGATATATGTCGAAATATAGAAATGAAGACAGCGCTTTGTCCAATGTGTTCAAAGCGCTGTCCAACCCAAACCGTCTTGCAATTTTCAGAAAGCTGGTGGCCTGCTGTCCGGATGGTCGTGCCTGCAATATTGAAGACAGCTTATGTATTAGTGAGTTGGGAGAATCACTCTCAATTGCGCCGTCGACATTGTCGCATCACATCAAGGAATTATCACAAGCAGGTTTGGTAGAAACCATTCGACAGGGAAAAAATATTGTCTGTCGGGTCGAACTCGATCGAGTGAACGAGTTGGCTGCCTTTTTTAATTTAGAACAACTGGAAGTAAGGAAAGTATCATGAGTGAAAAAAGTAGTTGTTGCCCAACACCAGAAGCCGTTGACGCCACTGAAGCAGACGATCTGCGACAGGGCGTACGATCAGCCTATGCCCAGGTAGCTAATGCCAGTAACGCCGGGGATGCAACCGGCATCGCCGAGAGTTGTTGTGGTACCTCGGACGACGCACAAATCAATACTCTGATTTCAACCCGTCTTGGTTATAGTAAAGCAGATCTTGATGCTGTGCCGGAAGGTGCTGATATGGGGCTCGGTTGCGGTAACCCACGCGCCATAGCGTCACTCAAGCCGGGTGAGACAGTGGTCGATCTGGGTTCTGGAGGAGGTTTCGATTGTTTTTTAGCAGCAGCAGAAGTGACCGAATCAGGCAAAGTCATTGGTGTAGATATGACTCCGGACATGATTAGCAAGGCGCGTAAAAATGCCGACAAAGGCAAGTACAGTCAGGTCGAATTTCGTTTGGGTGAAATAGAGAATCTACCGGTACCTAATAATACGGCTGATGTTATTGTCTCTAACTGCGTGATAAATTTGTCACCGAATAAACCGCAGGTGTTTAAAGAAACTTTCCGCATTCTTAAAGGTGGCGGTCGCCTGGCTATTTCAGATGTGGTTGCAACTACCGAGTTACCGGAAGAGATGCGTAAAGACGCTGATTTGATTGCTGGCTGTATGGGTAATGCATCACTCATTAGCGACATCGAGCAAATGCTGGTCGATGCCGGTTTTCAGGATATTCGCATTGCGCCTAAAGATGAGTCCAAAGAATTCATCAGCGACTGGGCGCCGGGTCGTGGCGTTGAAGATTATGTCGTTTCCGCTACCATTGAAGCAGTCAAACCCACTGCGAAATGTTGTTAGGAGAATACGATGGCAGATCATGAAGATCATGGACCGGTTGCTACCCACCCCTTGATGCTTGGTATCGCGGGTTTTGCGTTTTTGATATTAATGGTACTCGGCTTTCAGCTGTGGTCCAGTGCTGGGCATAGTAGTGATGCCGGGCATGGTTCAGAAAGCAGCAACACGCACTAAGCTTTTATGCCGGCAAGTAACAGCTACTGTGCCTTTGTAGCAGACAAAGCGCTTGATGAAGTAAACCGTTATTACCATGATAACGATTACGGCTTTCCGATTGAAACTGATGACGAATTATTCGGGCGCTTGATTCTGGAAATCAACCAGGCGGGGTTGTCGTGGAATACAATACTGGTCAAGCAGAATAATTTTAGAAAAGCCTATTCTAAATTCAGTATCAGTAAAGTGGCAGCCTACAAAGAAAAGCAACGTCAGCGCTTGCTCAATGATGCCGGCATTATTCGCAATCGTCTCAAAATAGACGCAGCCATACACAATGCTGGTGTTATCAAGGGACTACAAAAAGAGTATGGTTCGTTTAGTGGATGGCTGGATCATCATCATCCATTAGAAAAAGACCAGTGGGTTAAGCTATTCAAGAAAACATTCAAATTCACTGGTGGTGAAATTACCGGTGAGTTTCTGATGAGCAGCGGTTATCTTGCCGGCGCTCATAGTGATGATTGCCCTCTTTATAAAAAAATTCTGAAGAAGAAGCCCGCATGGACAACAAGTTAAACGTATTGTTTTTATGTACTGGCAACTCCTGTCGCAGCCAGATGGCCGAGGGGTTTGCGCGCGCCTATCATGCTGAGACAATCAATGCCTATTCAGCTGGCATTGAAAAACATGGTATGAATCAACTCGCCATAATTGTAATGGCAGAAAATGATATTGATATCACTAGTCACAGTAGCAAAACAGTTGCCGAACTAGACGTGGTGTTTGATTTGGTGATCACGGTTTGTGGTCACGCCGATGAGTCGTGCCCGGTATTCCCGGGTCAAACCAAGGTCGTTCACATTGGTTTTGATGACCCGCCAAAACTGGCAAAGGATGCAGCCAGCGAAGCAGAGGCGTTAGTGCATTACCGTCGGGTTAGAGACGAAATTAGTGCGGTAATTAAAGCTCAGGATTGGATCTAACAAGTTCAGTCAATTTATTTAAAGGGATATAAAAACTGACCTTTAAAGTTTCTGGGTAATCTCTTGGTAGTTCCATAGTGTGCTGGCCAGTGTTCAACCGGCATGTGGTAAGTGCCAAACAAGCGATCAAACAATGTTGTATGTGCCGCGTAATTGGTATCGATAGCAGGTGACTCTGAGCTGTGGTGCCAGTGGTGATACTGAGGTGTTACGAATAGATATTTTATCGGTCCAAAAGGCACATTGATATTACAGTGAATAATTATTGCCTGTAAGGCAGCGATAGTGACGTAGGCATCCAGTGCAGCTTTATCAAAACCTACCAGATACAGAGCAAGCATCACCAGGCTTCTTTCTATAATGGTTTGCCCGATGTGTGAGCGCGAACCTGCCATCCAGTCCATCGTTTCGACCGAGTGATGTACCGCATGAAAAGGCCAGAGCTTACCTACCTCATGAAATGAACGATGCTCCCAATACAAAATAAAATCGGCGACGATTAAAGCGATCACTACCTGATATATGACTGGTATCGATTGCACAGCACCTTGCAGTGTGTCACTCATTGCCCAGTGAAATTTGGCAACTACGAAGTTACCGATAAGTAGCAAGACTGATATTAATAAGTGATTAATGCAGAAGTATAAAAAATCCAGACCCCATTCATCACGAAAGATAGGTTGGTCTTTATACTTGGGAAATAGCTTTTCCAGCGTCGTGAATATTATGGTAGATCCAAGGAAAGCCAGGATTAACCAGTCAACACCCAGTGCCAGTGGTTTAGCTTCAACCGGACCAACCGGTATGGTGTAACCACCAAGAGCAAAGGCAATCAGCGTGCTGCTAACACCAATGATGCCAAGTACTTTTTTCTTATTCAGTATTAGTGTTATCACACCAAAGAATAATGAAAACCACATACCATATTTTAAAACTTCCTGGAGTTTATTGGCATCATAGACAGCACGCAGGTCTGTGGTTGTTAAATACGATGGATATAAATAGGCAAGAACAGCAGCCAGACTTAAACAACCTAATGTCGCCGAGCAGAAGCCGCTGAAACGACCGGTTCCGAATGTTAATTCACGATCGGGTTGTTTTTTGACGTCTCGTTCTTGATATTCATAACTCATTTATCGATCTTAACTGAAAAATAGTAATCCTTTATAGAATTGGATAACAAATTTACGTGTCAATCGGTTGTTTGGGTAGAACACTATGTGCATCTTCAGCTACTGCTGTCAGCCCGGATCTGGCTGGTAACACCTCTGGTGTTTGCACATTCCAGGCTAAGCCTGCTTTTTCGAGTAGCCTGATAAAGCCAAATCCAAGATCCGTTTGACCGGGATATAAACCATGTCGTGCCGAAGCAGGGAAGGCGTGATGATTGTTGTGCCAGCTCTCTCCCATAGAAGGAATCGCTGCCCATGGAACATTGTGTGCCTGGATCGAACCATTATTTACATGCCAACTCTGTGGTCCGTGTGAATGACAGATGTAGCCGACAAACCAGTGCATAGAAACGCCGGTTGTAACACGTACACAAATACCCCACACCAGCCATGGCATGCCGCCGATTAAATAAAGTATTACAGCAAGAGGCAATTGTTGCAGCATCCAGTAACGCTGTAGAAATTGATAAAAGCGGTCATCACCAATCCCCGGGCCAGGATCAAAACCGGGTGGTTGTTCAAGATCCAGTTTGCAGTGCAAATTCCAGAACGCATCTTTGAGCATGCCTTGCCCATGACGTAAATAGGGATGGCAGTTGGGTTGACGCTGAGCCCAGTCACGAAAGTCATGTGACTGGATTACCCAGAACGGGCCTTGCATGCCAACCATTGTGCCTGTCCAAACCAAGGTACGTTCCAGCCACTTTGGGCATTGAAAGGTCCGGTGTATCAAGCGCCGATGAAAACCAATTGAATGTCCGGTACACATGGTTAGTTCCAGTAGCACCAGAAAAACCAGAAATGCACTCCAGCTGAAATACATCGGACCTAATATCAGCGCCCCGAGTAACATGCCGGTGTTCCACAATGAGCGTGATACATCCCAGCTGACTTTCCCTTGCATCGGATCCGAATTTGGATCTATGCGCAATGAATTTACTTTATAGGGGCCGTCTGCAGAGTCATTCAACGCATTTGTTTGGGTTGGTTCAGTCATGTGTTCTCCTCTTGAATGGGGGTGTAGTGTTTTTTAAACTTTCGCCTAGTTCCATCTCGAAGTACTCTGAGACAGAAATAGTATCATCCTGCCAAATTGAGAAACTACACAAGATGCCAGTAAAGATGGTAGCGGCTAGTGGTGGGCCAAAGATAGCCAGTAATAATAAATGATGAGTCGAAATCTCCAGAGCAGCATTCCACATCATTAACAGATTGGAGAGACCTATCAGGTACATAAGAGTCAGGCTTAACCTTTGGTGTAAAGTAATTGGCATGTTGCGAAAGTGTAGGGACAGCATTTTTGCTAGTGCCGTAACACCTATAAATGTTAAGCCATACATTAGAAACAGTGAGCGCCAATAATTCCATTTTGTCAGCTCACCCAGCAGATCGGGTTCTATGTAAGCTGCCAACGTAGTGAGTAAGACAGGCAAAGACAACATCGCAAGTAAGCACAGCGGTAGAAAACATGCACCAATCAATGCATAGAAAAAATATTTAGTGATAGATTCTGTTTCAAACCGACCGGTATTAAAAAACGAAGAGATTGAGAAATTTAGAGTGGCTTTGTAGTGGTTGCTTTCCACACTTAAGGTCACAGGCTTTTTGCATAAAATCGAATCGTCTATGTCAGTATCTTCTTCAAACAGCAATTCTTCAGCATCCGAAATTATGAGATCAGATAGTTTTTCACGACGCAGACTCATCAAATGTACGCTGAGTGTGATAGGCATGACGATATAGATCAACATTTCCGTAACAGACATTGATGTGATCATAAAACAGGCATTTAAAATAAAAACTGCCAGAGCAGGTAAACCAAAGGCTAACTTTCCAGCTAAGTTGGATTCAGGTTTGTTATCCAGAAATGCTTTTATCGTGCTTGCACCCAGGCCGAGAAACAAACACATTACTGCCAGATAGAATGAATGACTCAAGTCAAAAGGTAAGCGGATAGAGAAGTCCCTGTGTGGACTGCTAACGATCATATTGATCGCCAGCTCTCTGCCAAGCACCCAGGCAAAAGGCAGTATTGCCAGAGGCAAGTAACAAAAATAAACCAGACGTCTGTAGTTATTACTGATTGTGGTATCCATAGTGTTTTACTCATCTAAACGATCTTGATGAGCTCACTTTAGGTACATGGATGACGTAGAACTTCTGATACGAGCAGACTGGAACACAAATAGTTATTCACTATAAATATCAGTGACTTGTAATGCTCCTGATTGATAAATCAGGAGTCGAATAGGCAGGTTTAACCTTGAATTGGCTGAAAACGAATCGAAATGAAGTACATCAACAGCCCGGTGACAATAATACCCAGAGCAAATAGCGCCTCAACGGGTTTATTGATAGCGGTATAGATCAGAGTCCAACCCATGAGGGTGATATAGATGATTGGAGTTACAGGATAGCCAAAGGTTTTATACGGGCGTTCAATATTTGGTAGTTGCCAGCGTAATACGAACAAACCCAATACTGCCAATAGCGTGTTCAGACCCAGTGTAAAACTGGCGAATATCATGATTTGCTGGAACGAGGAATTAACCACAAAAAGTAATGCCAGGATCGACTGACAATAAATAGCCATTGTGGGAACACCATTTTTGTTGGTCTTGCCAAGTAGCTTGAACAGCGGATAATCCTGTCCAATGACATGCAGTACCCGCGGGCCAGACAAGATCATCGCGCTGACCGTGGAAATTAATAACAATGCCAGCACGATGCCCATGATGGCAGCACCGATATCTCCGAGCACATGCTGTGCCGCTATATAACCGATATCCAACTGGCCGCTCAAGGCATCGACTGGTGCGACTCGCAGAAAGGTAAAGTTTAGCGCCAGATAGAGAACCATCACTACCAGCGTGCCGTAACCTAATACCTTGGGTAAACTTTTTTGTGGTTGTTCGAGTTCACTACTTAAATAGGTCGCTGCGTTCCAACCGGTATAGGCATAGTTCACGTAGATTAATGCAATCGCAAAAGCACCGCTGGTAATTAATGCTGCATCACCACTCTTGGGCATAAAGCTCAAGGTGGTCGGTTCTTTCACCATGATCAGCGCAATTAAACAAAACAGAATAATCAGTAACAGTTTGATCGCGGTGAAGATACGTTGAAAGCTGCCACTGTTATGTCGGCTACTGGCATGAATAAACGTTAATATCAGAATCAATGCAAGCGCCAGCCACTTGGGTGAGAGCTCAGGAAAAACAGAGGCCAAATACGTACCAAAGGTAATCGCGGTTAGCGCAACCGGCGCTGAAAATCCGATAGTTGATGAAACCCAACCGGAAATAAAACCTGCAGCAGGGTGGTAAATTCTCCCCAGGAAATTATATTCGCCACCCGAGCGAGGCAAGGTTGCTCCCAGCTCGGCATAAGATAATGCGCCACAACAAGCGGTGACACCACCCACGACCCAAAGCATTAACAACACAAATCCGGATTGTATATCGAGTAGCTGAAAACCAAGGCTGGTGAAGACACCGGTACCCACCATGTTGGCGATTACAACCGAGGTGGCTGTGGCGGGACTGAAGAAATCTTTACGACTCATAGGTGTTTTACCATCAAGGTAGCGCTATCCGGGCAGAGGCCACTGAATTGTTGTGTTTGTTGTATGTCGGCTGGCGCTGTGTTTCGCGGTGTACGTTCAAAACCCAGAGCTGTAAAAAATGATTCCGCTGTTTCGGTTAGTAAATATAGATGCTTAACCTTGTTTGTTAGAGCGTGCAAACAAAGTCTGTCTGTTAGTTTTGCGCCAAGCTTTCGTCCCCTGGTTTCAGGGGCGACTACCAGTGAGCGTAACAGCGCAGTGCTACCAAATATGTCAAGCCCGCCCGCCCCGACTATCTGATTATTATCAGTCGTCACGAAAAAATTCAGCAATTGAGGGTCAAGATCATCTACCAGTAGATTGGCTTCAAGCAACAGTACACTAACGGCACTATGATCTTCAATTGTCGCTGCTCTGATGGACATATTTACTGCTCAAACATCGATTAATAAGAGATTAACAAAAACCGGTTCCCGCTGCGTCAATATCCTGTAATATCAGACCAAAGAATCTGGTTTTACACACATAAAAGGAACGTTCTAATGCTGGACAAGCTCGAAATTTTACCACCCGATCCAATTCTTGGAATAGGCCAGTTATTCAATGAAGAAAAAGACCCGAACAAGGTAGGTCTGTCGGTTGGTGTGTACCAGACTGAAACGTCACATACGCCAGTACTGGCTGCGGTAAAAAAAGCCGAATCTGACATGCTGTCCAAGCAGGATAGCAAAGTATATATACCTCAAGCTGGCGACCCCGCTTTTTTAGCTGGAATGAACAAATTGATTTTTGGTGAAGAGTTGCTGGCTGCCAATAGTGACCGCATCGCCTCGATCATGGTACCTGGTGGCTGCGGTGGTCTTCGTGTTGGTGCTGAAGTAATAAATGCGGCTCGCCCGGGTGCTGACATATGGTTGAGTACACCGACCTGGGGTAATCATTTCCCGCTACTGCAAAGTGCCGGTTTAACCATGCAAAGCTACGCCTATTACGATTCACTCAAAGGCGTGGTTGATTTTGAAGCGATGCTGGACGCTTTCCAGCAAATTCCGGAGCAGGGCATAGCCTTGTTACACGCCTGCTGTCATAACCCGACCGGCGCAGATTTAACAGCAGATCAATGGCATCAATTATTTGATGTGATTGTTGAGCGCAAACTGATTCCATTTATCGATGCCGCCTATTTAGGTTTCAGTGGTTCACTGGAAGATGATTGTTTGCCGATTAGAATTGCCGCGCAACGTGTGCCGGAAGCCATTGTGGTCACGTCCTGTTCCAAGAATTTTGGTTTGTATCGAGAACGCACTGGCATGCTTTCCTTCATAGGTGATAACGCCGTGGCCGCACAAAGTGTTGGTATGTCAAAAGCACGTCAGAGCTACAGCATGTCACCGTTTCATGGTGGCGGCATCGTTGGGACTATCCTCGCGAATGAAACTCTCACAACCGAGTGGGTAGACGAAGTGTATTTCATGCGTGATCGCATGAATGAGTTGCGTGCTGAGTTTGCTCAGCAAATGAACAACAAACAAAGTATCCGTGACTTTAGTTTTATTGCCAGTAACCGCGGTATGTTCTCTAATCTCGGGATTAATAAAGAGCACGTAATCCGGCTACGTGAAGAGTTTAAAATTTATATGCTTGAATCTTCGCGCATCAATATCGCCGGTCTGGCGCGATCGAAGATGGATTACACCACCGACTGCATAGCACGCGTATTGACTACCTGAGTAGTGTCACAGTCAGGTAAATTTTAGGAATGCAGGATTATGGAATTTGGTCGTTACTACCTCCAGTAGTAGCTATTGTTCTGGCATTAGTCACCCGGCAGGTTTTTGTCTCGCTGATTCTAGGTATCTGGGTGGGCTGGATCATAATTGATCGCGGTAATATTCTTAGTGGTAGCTTCGATACCTTGCACGCCATCGTAGACGTTTTTTCAGACGCCGGTAATACCCGCGTAATCATCTTCACATTTTTAGTTGGTTCATTGATTGCACTGGTGCAGCGTTCCGGTGGCGTTGAAGGTTTTACCCGTGCAGTAATGTCCTGGTTGGAAAAGAGTAATCATACGGGCAAGCGCGTACGGGTCGAGCTGTTGGCTGCCTGTACCGGTCTGGTTCTGTTTATAGAATCCAATATTTCCATACTCACCGTCGGCACCTTGTTTCGACCAATCACTGACAAGCTGAATGTTCCCAGAGAGAAGCTGGCGTATATAGCAGATTCAAGTTCGGCACCTTCATGCGTGTTGATCCCATTGAATGCCTGGGGTGCCTATTTGATGGGCTTATTGTTGGGGCAAGGCGTTGAGCAACCATTTACGGTATTGCTCAAAGCGATGGTATTTAATTTCTATCCACTATTGGCCATCGCCTTGTTGTTTTATTTGATATTACGCCGAAAGGATTATGGCCCGATGCGAGCGGCTGAAGAGCGTGCTGCAAACTCGGGTAAGTTATTGGCGGACGGCGCAACACCCATGATCAGTGACGAGATTGCGATGCTAACGGCAAAAGAAAATATTCCGTTGCAAGCACGGCACATGATTATACCAATCGTAAGTATGGTCATTTTGATGCCGGTGTTTTTAATCATGACTGGCTGGCAGGATGCACAAGGTAGTGGTCAGGTGCAAAGGGCTTTTTCAGCAATCTCAAATGGGTCAGGTTCAACCTCGGTGTTGTTCTCGGTTACCTTTGCCATTTTGATCGCGATGGGTTTATACCGAATCAAAGGCTTGATGAAAGTCCCCGAGATGGTGGATGTCAGTCTTAAGGGTATGGCAGGCATGGTGCAGTTAGCGTTGCTGATGGTGCTGGCATTTGCGATTGGAAGTTTATGTAAGCAACTGGGCACCGGAGTGTATGTTGCCGAACTAAGTGCCCAATGGTTATCTCCTGCTTTAGTGCCAGCGGTGATATTTATAGTGAGTTCTTTTATCGCTTTTTCTACCGGTACATCGTGGGGCACTTTTGCGATCATGATCGCAATAGCTGTACCGGTTGCGGCCGAGCATCAACTGAGTTTACCGTTAGTGGTTGCTGCGGCAATTGGTGGCGGTGTGTTTGGTGATCATTGTTCGCCGATATCGGATACGACGGTGATCTCTTCGATGGCTTCTGCCAGTGATCATATTGATCATGTGAAAACTCAACTACCGTATGCATTGACTGCGGGTTTGGTAGCCGTGGTGCTCTATTTGATTTGTGGGTTAGTGCTTGCTTGATGTTGGTGCATTACAGCACCAGTAATCACCGACTCATTAAACAATCAAGCCGGTGATTTTTTCTGGTCCTGCTTTACTGCCGAGCATTATGACAACTGGGCAAGTGAAACAAGCATACTTAATACTACAACACTGAATATAGTGGTTTTTACTGTAGTTAAAACTTTGTCAATTGAGTTCATTGTTTATCTCCGTTAGTTAGAATATTGTCCTCACTTAAACTAATACAAAAGGCGTGCCAACTTTTTAGAAGGCATCTAAGTGACTGAATTAAAATACTATTTATATAAATTAATCGAATCGTTTATGATCAAGTTGTCATGGGCAAGCGGCCATTTCGGACAAAAAATACATCTTTTCGGACTTTTATGAGAAGCAATAATATGGATTTACTAGGCAAAATCTGGGCGCTGCCAAATACCCTGATTGGGTTATTTCTAGGTTTGTGTGGCCATGCGATTGGATCGTTGGGTAATCGTTTGAACCTTTATCATCATCAGCCAGTTATCTCAGTCGGTAATAACGCACTGCAGTTTCATAACAACCCCTTGATGGTGTTCGGTGCAATGACATTAGGTAATACCATTTGTTACGGTTGTCGTTGCTCAGATCACACCCATGGCGAACACGAACGCCAGCACACCATACAAGCGCAATGGCTTGGGCCTTTCTATTTGCCTTTACACATCTTTGCTCAGCTGCTGTCGATACTAACCTATCCGATAGTTGCATGGAGAGGCCCAACGCTGATTCATGGTAAAGCAAACTTTTTGGAGATCGGGCCCATGGCAATTCCACCAAGGCCATGGCCGTTTAGTTTGTAGCAACACATACAAAACCCCAATCGTGAAATTGGGGTTTTGTATTCTATTTGTGTTAAATATTAATTAGGTGCATGTACACCAATATCATCAGAGATATCACGAATCCATTCTTCGCCAATTCCAGGGCTGATTAGTATTTCGTTGTTGTAATTCGGGTTCTGTATTGCACCGGTTTCGAGATTGGTACTGTTGATACTCGAACCTGAAATACCTCTAATCGTTACCCCATCTTCAGTGGTAAAGGTAATTGAATCCCAGTTGTTGGATTGCGAGCTCATGATTTGCTCCAGTGTTCCATGCGGACAAATACCGTCTTCATCGGGCCAGACTGGCGACTTGCCAAAAGCATTGGTACAGAACTTGGTATGTCCTTCCGGCGTATTTTGACGCGAGTAATTATTATAGATTTGAATCCGCTT
>CALISW010000067.1 GCA_938041655.1 uncultured Thiotrichales bacterium
GGAATGGTGGTAGCGTTAGCCAGTGAACAAAAGTCCAGACCCGGACAACATATCATGTCATTGAGTGTGCCTATGTTTGGTGTGGCCAGTTCGTGCTTATTTAATTCCAGCCATAATGCATACAGTTCGCTGGTTCTTACATAAGGTAGAACCAGGTTTTGTTCGTGAGTGACACGAATTTCACTACGGCTGAATTTTTCAGCAATATCTGCGATCGCTTCCATTTGGTCTGATGTTGCATCACCTGGTGCTTCGCCTTGTGCTTTTAGTGAAATAAAGGTTGCGCAATATCCATCCAAGACATGGTTTTGCTCTACGTTACGTGATAACCAAAGATCATAGTTCTGATTTTTAACAGCAATCGCTTCGATCGAGCTGGACACTTTGGGGCTCTCGGCAGGGTGAGCGAATTGTGCCTTCATATCATCAATTTCTGCTTGTTCAAGCCACAGTAATTGATCCTGTTTTAACAGCTTCCACTCGGCTTCTACTTCTTCTCTAAAGGTTTCAATACCCATGGCGTTAACCAGAATCTTGATACGAGCCTTATATTTATTATCACGACGTCCGTGCAGGTTATAAACGCGCAAAATTGATTCGACGTAGGACTTAATGTATTTCTTATCCAGAAATTCACAGATGACTTTACCAATCACCGGGGTTCGTCCCATTCCGCCGCCGACCAGTACCTGGAAGCCAACTTCACCATTGTCATTTTTTACCAGACGTAAACCAATGTCGTGCCACTGCACGACAGCACGATCTTCTTCGGCGCCGGTTACCGCAAACTTGAATTTACGTGGTAGCCAGTTGAACTCCGGGTGAAAAGTGGACCAATGACGCAAGATCTCACAGTAGGGTCGAGGGTCTTCTATTTCGTCGATAGCGATACCAGCTAAATGGTCCGAAGTGATGTTGCGCACGCAATTGCCACTGGTTTGTATTGCGTGCACTTGAACGGTAGCCAGCTCTTCAAGAATGGTTGGTACATCATCCAGCTCGGGCCAATTGATTTGTAGATTTTGGCGGGTAGTGAAGTGTCCGTAGCCTTTGTCATAGGTTCGACAAATATGACCAAACTTTCGCATCTGATCAGCATTGACTACGCCATAGGGTATGGCGATTCTGAGCATGTGTGCGTGTATTTGATAATACAAACCATTACGTAAACGCAATTGACGAAACTCGTCTTCATCAATTTCTCCAGATTTGAATCGATCAACCTGTCCACGGAACTGGGCAGCCCGCTGTTCGATACTTTGCTGATCAAATTTATTGTACTGGTACATTTCACACGCCTTTATTTGCTGACTTAATAATAGGTGGGTGTGGAAATAGGCTCAATCAAATTGAACACGTTTATAGAAAATAATACTATTATTCTGTATATTTAATACATCATGTAAAAAAATCTACCATAAAATATGAAAAAAGAAGAAAAAATATTAATAGATAGCGTAGATAGAGAAATATTATCTCTGTTGCAGCAAGATGCGAGCATACCAATTAAGGATATAGCCGCAAAAGTGCACCTTTCTTCAACTCCTTGCTGGAAACGAATCAAGAAACTGGAAAATTCCGGTCTTATCAAAGCCAATGTGGTGTTACTGGATCCGGCTATGTTGGGAGCCAATGTTAACGCGTTTGTTTCGATACGAGTAAATCAACATGACCCGGACTGGAATGAACAGTTCGCAAAAGTGATGCAGGGCATACCACAGATTGTCGAGATCTATAGAATGAGCGGCGAGATTGATTACTTAATGAGAGTGGTTGTGTCGAGTATTGAGGCCTATGACAAACTTTACACAGATATTATTTCTAAAATGAAAGCAGTCGGATTACAGATGCCAGATATAACCTCCAACTTTGCCATGGAGCAGATCAAGTTTACGACTGCGTTGCCGATTGGGGCCACCATTAGTAAGCAAAGAGGCTAGAGTGTGAGAGAGTCGTTTTTACATTCGATCACTTCATCGGTTTTCTGGAAGGGTTTAAGTGCCATCGCAGCGCTTGCCAAGCAGATAGTGATCGCAGCCACCTTGGGTTTGAGTGCTCAACTCGATATTTACTACATGATGATTGCCTTCCTTGGTGTTTTGGTTTTTTCATGGGCAGATATGATGGACTTTGTTGCTGTACCTAATATGGTTAAAGCTAATGAAAAGGGTCGGCAGGCATTTAATCAGCTTTCATCGGGTTTGTTTTGTTTGAGCATCTTGTTTTCATTTTTATTAGTTATTTTCTTTATGGTGTTCGGTGGGCAAATTTCAAAACTGGCACTAGGTTTTGACCCGACCCGAAAAGAACTGCTCGCTGGTGCATCTATCTGGATTCTTCCTGTTGTACTTCTTTATATTCCAAGACGCCAACTCGGAGCGATCTTGCGTTCTCGACGTCAATTTTCACCTTTTTATCAAGCTGAATTTCTAACTACCTTATTGGTTTCAGTGTGTGTGATTATCTATTATGACAAGGCTGAAGTTTTACTTTGGTCTTTGAGTATCGGGACATTTGTCAGTTTTCTGTTCATTCTAAAGCATACTTGGCATTTTATATTTCCATTGCGAAATCCTTTTTCTTCCGTGGTTTTACAGTCATTAAGACTAGCACCAGCCTTGCTGCTTTTATTAGGTGCGCACTATGTTTATATTTTGTCTGACAGAATATTTGTCTCATTTTTACCAGAAGGGGGAGTCTCGGCATTAGCATACGCCATGACTCTGGTTGCTTTTTTACCAGGACTGGTAACTTCCGCTCGATCTCTTATTACGGTTTTGTTGGATCAGACGAGAAATGAAAATCGCTCAAAGTACTTAAATGACCTTATATCTTTCGCCATCTTTTTTTGTATGTGTGCAATGTTTTTAATCTTAATGTTGGGTGAATCTATTATCAGAGTTCTACTCGAGCGAGGGGTGTTTACCGTAGAAGATACAAAAAATGTTGGCATTGGTTTTGTTGCTTATGCAGGTATTGTGCTTCCCTTATTTCTAATAGCCCAATTAGACCAGGTTTTTCAAGTTGAAAACAAAATCGGGGTGTTAGTAAAGCGCGCAATATTGGGTATGGTTTGTAACATTGTACTGAACTCGTTTTTTCTATTTGTATTAGGTTGGGGTTTGTTTGGCGTCGCCTTTGCCACCACTATTAGCTATTGGATTATGCTATTGACGAGCTTGTTAAGCTTAAAGGATATTGGGTATTCGGTTAATTGGTATAAACACCTGCTCTGGGCGATGTGGTTACTGGTATCGCAAAGTATTGCTTTTGTTATGTTCGTTATTGTCAGTTCTTTGGTGCGTAATGATTTTATCTTGATACCACTTGGTTTGGCTATAAGTACAATTTCATTGATTTCATTTGCGTATTTTTATCGTGGTGAGGAGGGATTGTTGGTTCGTAATACGATAAGCAGAGTGAGAGCCAGTTACTAGTTATACTAAACCTGGTTACTACTTGATATTAGCAGATTCGAATAGATCTCCAGATGCTTGTTTACTACATCCTCTATTGAGTACTTTTTCTCAGCCAACTCTCGAGCAGCTCGACCCATGTTTTCACGTAAATTATGATTAGCGAGCAATGATTCTATAGCATCAGCAAGAGCCTTCGCATTTTTAGCTGGAATAAGTAAACCGGTTTTGTTGGGAATGATAGCGTCTCTACAGCCGGGTAAATTTGTAGTAATTGTGGCCCTGCCGCAGGCGGCTGCTTCTATCAGGGCTTTTGGCAGACCTTCTTTGTAATATGAGGGTAGTACTATAATAGCGGAGTTGGAGAATAACTCTGCAATATCAGTGCGGTAACCAAGGCAATCCACATCCTGGTCAGATTCCCAATTTTGGTACTGCTCATCACTGATACTTCTGGGGTTTTGTGGGTCAGTACTACCGATTAGTTGCATTTTTATATCGAGATTTTTTTCCTTGAGAATCCTGGCTGCAGCCACAAATTCACGTGCGCCTTTGTCCTTTAGTAAACGAGAGGCCATCGATACAATAGTGTTTCCTTCAGGCTCTGGCAGGTAAGGGTAATCAGACAGATTGACACCAGAGCCCGGTATAATAGTCTTGTTGCTAGCATGTGTTTTTCCTAGCAACTCTACATCATTGGTATTTTGAAAAATAACATGTTGGTTAGGATGAGAAAGCGCTGTTTTATAAGCAAAATCTATGAATGCTCTACTCAGCTTGCTTATAAATGAATTATGCCCGGAATAGATCAAACCCAAGCCGGAAATTGCTGAGACGACGGCGGGAACTTTAGTCAGGCGAGCTAGTATTCCTCCATACAGAACAGGTTTGATCGTAACTAAATGAATGATATCTGGTTGACGTTTTTTAAGTAATTTCCATAGAGCAGTTATAACTCTTATTTCACTAAATATGTTTTTCCCACTTCGTGTCAAAGGTAATGAGTAATGCTCGAAGCCGTTGGCCAATATCGTCTCAATCTGTTCGCCAGGTTTAGTCACTACTAGGATTTTAAGACCTGCTTTTTTTGCTGCGACAGCTATAGGTAGACGATGGGATAGAAAAAACCCCGGGTCATTTACTACTATCATTAATGTTTTATCTTTAAACGACATTTATGACTACTTTAATCCAATGATTTAATGCATTAATTCATTATGCTCTGTTTACTATGTGTGAACAGCGCCCACTCCCTGTTTCATTTTTCAGGGCTGAAATTATTCCGGTTAACATCCATTTAAATCGCTCATGTCCTTTATCCAGAATTATCGGGTAGAGAAGCAATCTGGCCGGGATCGATAAAAGCATTCTCAGCTTGGCTGAAGCGGGTACATATTCGAGGCGACATAATGCAATCGCGTCACGTACTTGATAATAATGCCTGAAAGGGGTTGGCACATAAAACCTCTTTCCGAGGAAATGAGCTTCTCTTTCTCCAAGTCTGTGAGTCAGGTACAGGTTTGGGTCTCTATAAAACTTCCAGCCTTTGCAGCTTAAACGGTAGCACCACTCATGGTCAGCCCAGTCTACAAAGATTTTTTCAGAAAACCCGTCATCATCGTCCAGGTCCTGGATTGGAAAAAACATACCTGAAGTGGGTAAAGCCTTACGTCTTTGTAGTGGCAGTTTTTGATCAGGTTTAGCCGTTTCGCTGATATTGGCATCATCCACAAATGCAGGAGAAATACAGCATTTTCTCTCGGAGCCAATGATCGAATCACTAAAGTGTTGTGCTAGTAACTCTATGAGTTGTCCGCTGGGTGTGCTGTCTTGATCAAATAAACAAACATAATTGCTTCCATGATCCTTTGCTATTTGAATTCCTTTATTCAGCGCAGCACCGATGCCATGATTTTCACCATCTGCTGAAATAATAAACTCTTCAGGAATAGTACCGAATTTATGTTTGCCAGGTGTGTTATCACAAACAATGATGCGTTCACAATAAGATGCTAGTGCGGCAAACCTTTTCATAAAATCCTGGTCAGGATTATAGGTTGTGACTATCACGGATATAGTGGGTCGATTATCAGTCATGATGCTTCAATAGTCTTTACTAGTAGACGTGGCTTACTAGATTATTATCTAAATCCCGAAGATTGCTATTATGTTCCATAATTTAATTAGAAACTGCGGCAATAGTCATTATTGAGATCCCGTTCTAAGTGTAAAATTGATTTCACTTAAAAAACCCTTCTTTTGGTATTGGGTGCTATTTCTAATGACCCAGTATCCCTGATGATGAGACAATATATCGATGAAAATATCAGTCGCTTTATGCTGTTATGGAGATGCTCCTTTTCTGGAAGAGCAGGTGGACTCTATTCTTGCACAATCTATACCGATAGATTCAGTTAATATTTTTAATGATGGTCTGACACCGCACTTTTTTCATGTTTTGGGCTTGCTCAAAAATAAGTACCCTGAAGTCATAAAAATAAACAATAACGAATCACGAAAAGGTCTGGTAAATAACTTCAATGCTGCCATCAGTCAGTGTGATGGTGAATATATATTTTTATCTGATCAGGACGATGTTTGGAAGGCCAATAAAGTCGAGTTAATGCTTGCAGAGTTTCAAAAGCCAGAAAAAATTGACCTGGTCTTTTCGAACGCCATTATTACTAATGAGACATTGCAGATTTCAAGTTGTACTTCGTGGGATAGAAATAATTTCAACCCTGATAAATACTCGAGTTCAGATGATTTCTTTTTCAGGTTGTTGAATAGTCATGTGGTCACTGGCGCAACTGCTGCTATACGTGCTTCAGCACGAGAGTATTTATTACCAATGCCAGATCTTTTTCCTGTTCATTTGCATGATGGCTGGATAGCGCTGGCATGTGCTGCAAAGGGGCGGGTTAGCTGGGTCGACGAGTCTTTAATCTATTACCGCCAACATAGTCAGCAAACTTTAGGTTCAGTAAAGAAGGGTGGTTTAAAGTGGTTTCTAAGTAGAATTGAAGGTTACTGGACTGCTGATAATAAAAATTGGCGAGGGCGATTAAACGCAGAGGCAAAGAGTTGGACCGAGGCGAAAGAAATACTTGATGATCGCAATCTGCTATCAAGCCCGCATAAAAAAGTATTACAAGATAAGATTGATTTTCTAATGCAGCGCTCTGAAAGAACTTCGTTCTTGAAGAAACTTATGATTTGTAAACAGCTTTGGCTGCAGGGTGAGTACAAGCGATTTCATCACCGTCCTGTTGGAGCCTTGATTACAGATATTATTCAGAGCTAGGACAACAAGACATGGTTCAGAATCCAGGGTTATCTATTTGGTTAGACCCCGGAATTCCGGATTTTGAAGGAGAAGTCTTCGTCATATGCAAGTTTCTGCGCTCGTTCATTGATTTTATACTTTTGTCGCAGCTCATCGAGTGTCGCGCTGTTGTCAATCAATCCTAATTCATACGCAATTTCATCCGAATTTTTTGGAGCTATGAGTCGAATATCCCAGGGAATTGAGTTGGGTGCGATTTTATTCACATGACGGGCGATGTTGACACTGCAGCTGCTGAACAGGGTGTGGTAGAACTCGGGCTCTTCGGCGAGTTTGTTGGCTCGCTCAAGCATGTCAGTAAATAACGTTCTTTTTTCTACGATTGTCGCTTGTACGGGATATAAAAAGACGTCGTTTTTTCGAAAATTGGCGCGTAAATTAATGACGTCACGTTCATCAGCGATTACATACATCAGTTCATAACTTGGCAGTATGCCCACAAAGGGTGAATACTCTTCATTTGGTTGTCTACGAGCCTCAACGGAGATGGCTATGTATTCTCCATTGCCGAAGCCAAAAGAGACAAAGGTATGAGCAGCACCCATGCCGGCGAATGGTTCGACAATGTAATCCACCGAGAGTAAATCGGAGAGTTGATACTCTCTGTCATTATAATCGACGGTGAACTCTGTCTCAGTTGTATAGCGAAAATTCCGTACGTTGTTGATCGTAATATTGTCACCGGAAATTATTGATGTGGCCAGCACAGCCTGGTCAACACGCCACTCACGATAATTGGAAGGCTTGGAAAAAACAAACAGAGCAATGTAAATGGTTAGCAGACAGGCGATTGAAATAAAAAATATGCCGATCGATTTTCTAACGCGGGAAATATTCACGGTATTTTCTGCCAGTGCAGTAAGCGATTATTGGCAGGCATTGTATGATCATCAATCAGTTCCAATTTCGTCTTGCTGGCTAATTCGTTAACCGCTTCGAAATCTCGAATTCCTTTACCTGGATTGTCATTTTTTAGCCATTGATCAAAGCGTTGATTACTTTCGCTGGTGAATTTACCGTTATAGTTGAATGGACCGTACAATAAAAAGTGACCTGATTCTTTCATTATGTTGGTAAGGCCCTTGAAAAATTTTACGACTTCAGACCACTGCATGATGTGTACTGTGTTTGCGGAAAACACAGCATCGAACTGTTGTGCAGGCCAATCACCAGTTCGGTTCACATCGAGTGTAAATGGTTCTGGCGTGTTTAGTAACTTGGCTTCTGCCAGCCACATTTTAATGTCATCAAGATACTCAGCCTGATCGGCACATTGCCAGCTTAGATGAGGCATAGCTCTGGCGAAGTGAACGGCGTGCTGTCCGGTGCCACTGCCGACCTCTAACACAGAGTTTGATTTTTCCAGAATTGGTAGCAATACATCCAGTATGGCATCTTTGTTATTTTCGCAGGCTTGTGAAAACGGTTTATTCATTAGCGGGTAAAGATCCACATGAGTAATAGTGCAATTGGGAAAATGGCGAGTACGTTACCCCAGAGAACTATTTCAGCCACTTCACCCTTCATGTCTTCATCTTTTAGATATCGTTCAGCGACCAGGAAATTAAATACTGCCGGTGGAAGAATACTGAAAAGTAATAATAGATTCGCTTGCAGTCTATCCATGGGGAAAAATTGGAGATAGATGATTGCCATTACTAGACCAACAGCGGGTATCCACAGCCCGGCTATCATTGGCGTTCTAAGCTTCAGTGCCGGCATTAAGGTTAGTCGCGATCCCAGAGCAAAAATCATGAGCGGAATAGCGATTTGCCCCATCAGGTCGATGGCGCGGTCTAATGCCAGTGGTATGTGCCAGCCAAAGGTGGAGAAAACTACAGCAAGAATTGCAGCGATTAGGTTGGGCCGTGTAAATTGTTTGAGAATATTCACATTGCTGTTTACGATCGCAAGGCCCACAGAGAAATGCAGCAAGCTACAGCAGGTATAAAGCAAGACTGCTTGTGGAAGCACTTCTGTACCAAACGAAAAGATCAGTAATGGTACTCCCAGGTTGGCAGAATTATTGAACATGGTGGGTGGTAGCAATACGCGTCGATCCATGGTCAGTGCTTTGCATAAGGGTAGCGTTAACAGACCTGAACCCAGAACAACAATCACAGCTCCTGCCAACAATGGCAGGTTGTCAGACAGTGACCAGTCGGAATTAGTAAGTGCGCTGAATATTAATGCTGGCGCAAATATATCCATATTGGCGTTATTAATGAACTGCATCTGCGGTTTATTTTTCTTTGAATACCAAAAGCCCGCTGACGCAATCAGTATGATGGGGAAAATAACATTAAAAACAGTGAGCAATAAATTCATTGAGATTTGTATGGCAGTCGATTTTCCAGTTGTTGCATGTAGGCTTCAATTGATTTTCTTTCATGTTCACAGAATCGTTCGATTGATGCACGAAAGCCCTCGGCAGCAATCCAGTGATTGGATCTGGTCATGGTAGGTAAAAAGCCTCTGGCTACTTTGTGTTCGCCTTGAGCGCCCGGTTCAAATAGTTTCAAGTTATGTTCGATGCAGTATTCTATACCCTGATAATAGCAAGCTTCAAAATGCAGACTGTCATGTTTTTCAGCGCATCCCCAGTGTCGCCCGAACAAAGTATCTTCGCTTTTGTACATTAACGATCCGGCAACAGGTTTTCCATCCAGATCAGCCATCACTAGAATTACCTGTTCTCCCAACGCCGCGGCGACTTCACTGAAGAAGGGTTGATTGAAAACCGGCATGCCCCATTTACGCTCATAAATTCTACGATAGAAGTCCGTAAAAACTCTCCAGTCTTCAGCGCTTGCAGTATTGCCATCCAGAACCCGTAGCGTTATTCCTGCATCGTTAACCTTGCGCCGTTCCTGTTTAATGTTCTTGCGCTTTTTTGAGGTAAGGGTGGCGAGGAAGTCTTCAAAACTCGCATAGTCTCGATTATGCCAATGGTATTGACAGTCGTATCGCGTGAACAAACCAGCATCCGTCATAAACTGTTGTTGTTCCTTTACGGGAAACAGGCAATGAAAACTACTCGCTTCACTGGCTTCTGCAAATTGAATAACGGCTTCCAGTAGGACCGGGAACACTTCATCTTCACGACCTTCAGTGCACAGCAGTCGTTGTCCAGAGGCTGGTGTGTATGGTGTTGCACTGACCAGTTTCGGATAGTAGTGCAAACCAGCACGATGCCAGGCATCTGCCCATGAGTGATCGAATACAAACTCACCATGCGTGTTATGTTTTTCGAACAAGGGCATGGCGCCAATTAACTGGTTGTTTTCTCGAACACTAATATGGTGGCCATACCAGTCAAGCTCACCACCGATACAGCCATGATTTTCCAGAGCGGCAATAAAGCTGTGTTGAAGAAAGGGTTGTTTATTGTGTACCAGAGCGTCCCATTCAGCTGCTTCTATTTCCTGAATGGATTCATGAAAAGAAATTTGCATTAGTGCCTAGCGCTGTATCCCCAGCAGAGTCAAAACACCATCCAAACCTGAGTGGTTGAGGGCGCAATCAGCTTGTTGTTGAACGACTGGTTTGGCGTGATAGGCGACGCCGATACCAGCCACAGTCAACATGTCCAGATCGTTTGCTCCATCCCCAATAGCGAGTACATTCTCAGGTTTGATTCCCAGGCGTCGACAGCGTTGAAGTAAATAATCTGCTTTGGCGTTGGCGTCAATAATCGGACCTTCCAGTTCACCGGTCAGTTTGCCGCTATCGATCACCAGATTATTGGCCAGGGTGTCATTTAATTTGTAGCGAGCCATGAGCCGGTCAGCAAAAAAGTGAAAGCCTCCCGAGACCAGAGAAAATTGTATGTTTTTCTCTTGCAAGGTTTTAAGTAATTCTTCACCGCCAGGGTTAAGTTTCAGGCGTTCATTGTAGACTTGAGCCAGTGCGTCGATTGATGTGCCTTTGAGCAAGGCAACCCGTTGTCTGAGAGATTCACTAAAGTCCAGTTGGCCTAGCATCGCAGATTCAGTAATTGAAGCCACTTGTTCTTTTAGCCCTGCCAAATCCGCAATCTCGTCAATACACTCAATATTAATCAAGGTTGAGTCCATATCAGAAATAACCAGTTGGATTGCATCAGGATTAAAATTATCGGGTAATAGATTAACGTCATGCGGCATGATCATCCGTAGCGAGGCTACATCCGGTTTCTTTTTGATCTTGAACCTTATAGAGCTGCGGTCACGCATCGCTGGCGAACCTAAATCAGACTCCAATTGCTCAATGATTCTGGGGTCTACATCTGCAGAATGTATTACGAGGGTAGCCATTTAAGCCTGATCCTGATTACTGATGGTATCCAACCTCCCTATTATAGATAATGCGTCAACTAATTGCTTCAACCGTCTTCGCAATGCTATCTACACTGCAACAATTAATTACACATAGAGTCGATACACTGATTCCGGATCTTCAATGAAGCTGCAGGCAGAGGACATTACCAGAAGGCGAGTTTTACAAATCGCCTGGCCGATTATACTCGCCAATATCACCATTCCATTACTGGGTTTGGTGGATACTGCTGTGGTGGGCAATCTCGGCGACGCTGCATTAATCGGTGCCATAGCTATTGGTTCCATGGTGTTTGGTTTTGTTTATTGGGGTTTTGGCTTTCTGCGGATGTCGACCACCGGGCTGGTAGCGCAAGCGGATGGAGCCGGGAAGCCAGAGCTGGTGAAGATCGAGTTTTACCGGGCTTTGCTGCTTGCCTTGATAATTGCGGTGGTATTGTTGTGTTTGCAAGTCCTCATCATCAATTATTCTTTAGGTTTGATAGATGCGTCGCGCGAAGTCGAGCAGGCGGCTAAGTCTTATCTGGGTATTCGTATCCTGAGTGCGCCGGCAACCTTGTTGAACTTTGTCATCATCGGTTTATTTCTTGGCTTGGGAAAAACGCGTGTCACGTTGGTACTACAAGTGTTGATGAATGGTTTGAATATTATCCTCGATCTTGTTTTTGTATTGGTTCTTGGTTGGGGTGTTGAGGGTGTCGCTCTGGCAACCGTAATTGCAGAGTACGTAGTTTTGGTGCTTGGTCTGGTGTTGGCGGTCAAACAATTGCAGGGAAGTCATGAAATGAATTTCTCTCGACTGTTTGCAGCGAAAGAATTTCGAAAAATGCTCTCGGTCAATTCAGATCTTATGTTGCGTACCTTGTGCCTGTTATTCGTGTTTGCCTGGTTTACTAATCAATCCGCCAAGCTTGGTGACGATTTACTCGCCGCCAATAGCATTTTATTGCAGTTCATTACCTTCACTGCATTTGTGCTGGATGGTTTTGCCTTGGCAGCTGAGCGACTGGTAGGCCAGGCAGTGGGTGCGCGTAATTATCAGTATTTTAGACGCTCTGTCTATCAAACATCTTCGTTGGCATTATTGCTGGCATTCGTGTTAATGCTAATAGTATGGCTGGCACATGGAATAACCATCAATATCATGACCAATGTTGCGAGCGTGCGAGAGCTCGCTAACGACTATATTATCTGGGTGGTTATCGCACCCTTATTGTCTTTTGCCTGTTTTCAACTTGACGGTATTTTTATAGGCGCAACACGCAGCCGCGAAATGAGAAACTCAATGCTGGTTACTGTGATTCTTTTTTTAGTTAGTTGGTACTTCTTGATGCCACGCTACGGCAATCATGGTTTGTGGATGGCGTTGTGGCTGAGCTATGCATTTCGCAGCCTTTCTTTACTGTGGTATTACCCGCGAATACCGGCCTCGCTTGCTGATGAAGTTACTGAGGTAAATGCTTAAGCTTGGCCTGTAGAATTCTTCTAGCGGATTCATTCACTCTAAACGCGACCAGTTCATCTGTTAGCATCCATTCAGCGATAGCTTCTTTCATCAGCACTGCTTTTT
>CALISW010000068.1 GCA_938041655.1 uncultured Thiotrichales bacterium
CTTGAGTACGTAAGCGCCCTGATCATTGTCAAAAATAATGGCATTTCGCGTACTGTTTTTAATGCCATCCAGCGCCCGATGCGTACTCGCGAATAAATCCCATAGATCATGCTCTTTCATGTTGCCAGAATTAAACATGGCCACACTCATGTGGGTGTAATATTTATTAAAAAGCTTTTGGTTTTCATCCAGCTTGCGTGCCAGAGACTTTAACAAGTACTGAGTTCGCTTTTTGAGCGCATCATTAGATCCGCCAGCCATAATAAACAGAAATTCCAGTTCGCCATGCCGCATAAACGCATCGGTGCTGCGAATACCGGTATTTAAAACATCGTATACCCGGCTGACAATATCTGGCGTGGTATTTTGTCCGGTAAAGCTGTCTTCGGTAACCCGGAACAACGCCATGCAATGCGAGTAAGTACTGGGATTGTCGTGATGAAAAAACTGACCGAGTTGATTGCGAATCTCTTCCTGGTCAATCACTGGAAATAAATTCGCTTCCTGCGTTTCCAACAAGTGCAGTGCACCTTTTCCGTATGAAGCAGAATCTGCGGAAACACGCTTGATAGTGTCTCGTAATTTTTCAGCAGTAACCGGCTTGCGCAAAATTTCTGCCACGCCCAGCATTTCCAGCTTGGAGGTTACCGGTGAATCCACTTGATTGGAGGTAATGATAATGACCGGTATAGATTTAATTTTTGGGTTGGGTGATTGTTTGATACAACCGAGTAATTCAAAACCGTCGATGACCGGCATCCACAAGTCGGAGATGACCATTGAGATATTAGGTGTTTGTTCGATGAGCTGGAGTGCTTCCTGACCATTACCTGCGGTAATAACCCGATATTCTGAACGCAACATACGCTCGAGAATACTAACGACAACCCTTGAGTCATCGACTATTAATACAGTTGGCTTGTTTACGTCGTCCTCTCTCATTCAATCCACATATAATATTTTTGTTATATGACATCCATGTGGGGTTTGGCCGTCCGGGATTGGCCTCTTGTAACATAGTATGAGTCTGATCACGCCAAAGCAAGTTAATCAGTGTTTCTAATGGCTTATACGCGTTTTCAGGCTGATTTATAGCCTATTTTGATCAGGCACGACGTTTAATCAGTTCTTCACTGTTATAAAACTTTTGTTCGTCTTCAAACAGAATTGCATTGGTTTGATCACGCTTGATCGCGTTTAGTGCTTGCTGGGCATGCGCGAACAACTCCCACATATCAGCCTCATTCATGCGACTGGAGTTAAATGGCAAGACACTCATGTGCAAATAAAACTTGTTGAAGGGTCGCTGGTCTTCCGACAACTTTAGCGCGAGGCGCTTTAATAAATATTCGGCACGCTTGCGATGCACATCACGACCGATGCCCGCCATGACAAATAAAAAACCTTTGTTGGCATGGCGCAAAAAGCAGTCCGTATCGCGAATACCATTGTTTAATGTCTCGTACACCTTGTCGACAATTTCTCTGGTTGTATCCTGCCCGGTAAAACTTTGTTCAATCACTCTAAACATTGCCAGACAATGCGTTGTTTTATCCGGGTTACTATCATTAAAAAACTGTCCAAGATTTGCCCTGATTTCGTGTGCATCAAGTACTGGAAACAAAGCATCCATAGTTGGCTGCATCATGAACATGGTTTCCAGACTCGGCTCGGACACCATTGCTACGCGCGACACAACCGCACGAATCTTTTCTGTGGTTACCGGCTTGCGAATTATGGCTGACGCGTTCAGTTGTTCGAGCTTTTGTCTGACCGGTGCATCGACCTGGCTGGCTGACACCACCACAATCGGGATGGCCTTTATTTTGGGGTTCGGAGATTGCTTAAGATTCGTCAGAAACTCGAAACCATCCATGACCGGCATCCACAGATCAGAAATGATGAGCCTGACATCAGGACGCTTATCGAGCACTTCAAGTGCTTCTTTGCCATTTGAGGCGGTCAGCACTTGATACTCATCGAGCAAAATACGCTCCATGATCTTTAGTACGACTCTGGAATCGTCTACGACCAGAATCGTTGCCTTGTTTTGGCTACTGCTGCTCATTGGTATTTATTACAATCATTAATATAATAATCATATAGTTATAGTACTTTATTAGAAACCACATGCTGTAACAAGTGGTTAAACATCAAGGTCAAAGCCAAATAATTCAGGATCCTCAGCAATTACTGCTGCACTGAAGATGTAGAACACATAGTCATACGTTTCCTGCGGTATACGGTATTCGCTGATCAGCGCCCAAAAGTTACGTTCACGTGGGTTGGACGGCATCTTTTCCAACAGCTTTCTAACCCGGGAATCACCCCAGTTATAGGATGCTAGTACCAATAAACCAGAGGCTTGAGCTTCAGTGGTATACAGGTGCTGCAAGTATTGCGCCGCTGCATCGGTGGATTTACTGAAATCAAAACGCTCGTCTTGCTCATCAAATATTCGTTCGTCAGATTTAGGACCTACCTGCAGGCCATATTGCGTGGCGGTGCCCGGAATAAATTGCCAGGCACCTTTGGCAATGCCGGCATAGGTCTCGGGGCCTATGGCATCGTGCCGATAACCACTCTCCTGCAATGGCAGATATAAAAACTCGTTAGGCAGATTATATTCTGCCAACGCTTCCAGCACGACTTGACGGTAACCCTGCTTATCCATCCGCTGTAATGCATTCTTCAAGCGGTTACTGGTGCGCCATAAATCAATGTAACGATTCACCTCGGCGGCAAACTCCGGCGGCAGCTCCAATTCACATTCACCAAAGGCGCTGGCTATACGCAGAATGATTTGATCTTCAGCACTTAAATTACTATTGAAGGGGCTGTAGTTTTCCAGCTCTGATAAATACGCCTGGTAACGCAACTGCTTTTGCTCGAGCTCTTTGCGCTGGCGACGCACATCCGCCAGTTGTGACAGCGAACCACTCTTGCGCGCTTGCGTCTCGGCACTGGCAAGCTTCACCTCCAGACCTTTCATGTCATAGAACATATCAACTGCAATATCGCGCGACTTACCAATATGACGTTGTTGATAAATAATCACAGATAGCAAACACATCATCACTAACGCCGCGACAGACATCCAGGCCCATTGCTTTTTAGCTTGCTGTTGTTGCTGCACTTGATAGGCACGACGAATCAAGCGAGTTTGATCGCCTGCTGGCGCACCATCCTCAGCAAAATAATGCGCTTGTGCCTGTGTAATAGATAGACCGCCTTGCCGAGTATTACCGACCGGCAATGGTTCCAGCTGGATTTCGGCACCTTCATGCCCGAGCTGAATCAGCATGCGCCGATCAATCATCAGATGATCAATCTGTTCTCCAGCCAGCAAGGTGCCATTGACACTACCCAGATCTGACAAGTACCACTTACCCTGTTGTGGATAGACCTGCACGTGCTGGCGACTGATACCCTCTTCCGACAACACCACATCGCAGCCCAGTTGGCGACCTATGGTAATCGCATGGTCAAATTCCTGTGCCACCAATACGCCATGCTGATCACGACTGACCAGGCGTAATTTGCCAGCATCGTGAGGCTCTGGCCGGGTTGGAGAAACAGTAGAGTCAGTCATTATTCATAAAATCAGGCACTTAAAGCATAGATCGTTTAATACATTAAAAACTACTTGAATGTTGCATAAATGTTGCCTATTCTAAATGGAAACATTAAGGAAACATTTATGCTGACCTCAAAGCAACAGGACGTGCTAGATTTTATCCGGACTTATACCCTTCGAAACGGGATCAGCCCGACACTTCAGGAAATTGCTGATGGACTCAATATTCGCCATCGAGGCTCCATTTCCAAGCATATAAGCACTCTCAGGGATAAAGGCTATATCCATAAACCCGGTAGTGGATGGCGTGGTTTTGAATTAACCGAAGAAAGCACTGAGTCCAGCAAACCCTTCAGCCTGCCGATGGTCGGCAAGATTGCCGCCGGTTTGCCTATAGAAGCCATTGAACATCGTGATCAACTGGATTTGTATGACTACCTGCTCGGCCCGAATCGTTTCCTGCTCACTATCGAAGGCGACTCAATGATCGATGCCGGCATTTTAGATGGCGATATCGTCATCATTCAGCAACAAGACACTGCCAGTAATGGCGAGATCGTGGTCGCGCTGATTGATCAGAAGGAAGCGACCCTCAAATACTTTTATCGTCGTGATGCCGGCAAGGTCGAACTCATGCCGGACAACCCGAAGCTCGAGCCGGTGATGTATAAAGGCGACCGCGTGAAAATTCAAGGCGTACTGGTTGCGCAACTGAGAAAATACTAATGACTTATAACCCTGCTTCCAACCCACCCAGCAAACACTGGGAACGCGCCATCATCCTGGTCGACATGAATGCATTTTTTGCATCGGTCGAACAGCTGGATAAACCCGAGTGGCAGGGTCGGCCGATTGGCATCACTAATGGTAAGCGCGGCAGCTGCATTATCACCTGCTCCTATGAAGCCAGAGCACACGGCATTCGTACCGGCATGCGCCTTAAAGATGCCAAACGCCTCTGCCCTGATTTTATTCAGGTACCTGCCAGACCAGAACGTTATGCTGAAGTATCCACCAAAATCATGCACTCACTTAAAAGCATCACGCCCGATGTAGAAATTTTTTCAGTTGATGAAGCTTTTCTTGATGTGACCAAAGTACAAAATATTTTTGGTCCGCCAGAAGTAATCGCCAAGCTGGTACAAAAAACGGTACAGCAGGCCTCCGGTGGCGCGCTATGTTCAGTAGGACTTAGTGGCGACAAAACTACCGCCAAGTATGCCGCCAAGCAAAACAAGCCTAATGGATTAACCATCATTCCACCCTGGTTTGCTGAAGAACGATTACGCAATGTACCGGTAACTGAACTGTGCGGCATTGCCAAAGGCATCGGTTTGTTTCTGGCACGCCGCGGTGTACACAGCTGTGGCGATATGAAGAAGATCCCCATCAGCGTACTCGGACAGCGTTTTGGTAACCCCGGACGTCGTATCTGGTATATGGCACAAGGGCTGGATCCTGACCCGATTAAAACGGTAGTACCACCGCCAAAATCTGTAGGTCACGGCAAGGTCATGCCCCCTAATACCACCGACCCGGAAGTGGTGAATACTTATCTGGTGCATATGTGTGAAAAAGTGGGTAGTCGTTTACGCAAACATGATCTGGAAACACAGCGCCTGTTGATTGCCTTCAGATTAGCCAACGGTGACTGGATTGGAGATAAATACCGCACCAGCGCACCTTGCAACGACGGCAAGATTTTTGCCTCGCTAGGTAAGCAACTGCTCAAAGAACAATGGGATGGTGAAGGTGTCTCTCAAATACAAGTGACAGCGCTTGATCCAAGACCGTCGCAACAACAAGTTGATATGTTTATGCGAACCGACAAAAAACGTGCTGCCCTGCTACGTACCGTAGATTGCGCCAATGATCGTTATGGCGAATTCACTGTGGCACCGGCACGCTTGCTAAACCGTTCTGACATGCCCAACGTGATTGCGCCGGCCTGGAAACCAGAGGGGCATCGTCAAACTATTTAGTCGAACTATATATAAACAAGTTTTCAACATTACTTTAAATGTGAATTAAAAACAGAATCGTATTCTGACCGGTTGTCTACGCAACCAAACCAAAGGGGTTTAATAACTAACCAAGCCTGCAAATGCAGGAACGAACAGGTGTCTCTAAAATATGTGTGGTGGTATTTATTACTTATATCGGGAACAGGAGTATCGTTACTACTTCTCAAACCCGGCTGCCACCCTGCCGGTCAAAATGAAAACTGGTCATTACGAAATATTACCGTGGGGTAGACGCAGAGAACAACGCGGAAAATTGCCATTAGGTGGCTGGGCCAGGCTAGATGCTATTTACTCAGGGCGCTGGGATCGCTGGCAACCTGCTGCCGTAAAAATTCCGCTAAGTAGCTTTATGGAAAAAGACATATCGGGTAACAGCCAGTGGTTTGACATAACCCGCGGTAAGTGGATCCAGGGGCTGATAGCGCATGCCGGACATGAGCGGAAAATTTATATAGTCACCATCACACCTGAACTTGAAGATGCCGCCTATCAACGCTGGCCACGAATCATGAGCGGTTAATCAAGCCAGCATGTAGAATAGATATGTATGAAAGAAGAAGGTAGAACCCACGAATGAAAACAAGCCTCGAAGCAAAATACTTAAGCATTATATTCAGTATGATATTAGTTGTTGGTTGCACCTCAAACACAGCACCTATACCCGACTTTAAAGCCTCAGTGAGACAACACCTTGATACAGTAGAAAACCGCGATTTTGAGGCCTTCAAAAACACATTGACGAAAACTGATGAACTTAATGTGATTTTTCCCGGGGGTGGTATTTTGGAAAATACACAGGCAGTCATAGATTTTCATCAAGACTGGTTTACGGATAAGAACTGGATATTTAAAACAGAGATAGTAAAAGTTATCGAAGGGACAACACAATCCACTGCTTTGGTTAAATATAACTTTCAAGACAGTGCCGATACTGAACCAAGACAAGCATGGCTAGTGCTAACCTTTCAACTGGAAGAAAATAGTTGGCGGCTAATACACGATCAAAATAGTCGAATTGATGCCGAGGAATAAGTATGCAAGAGCATGAAAAATTAAATTACCTTGAATTTCCGTCAACAAATCTAAGCGCGAGCAAAGACTTTTTCTCTACCGTCTTTGGCTGGGAATTTGAAGACTACGGCCCTGAATACACTGCCTTTAGTAATCAGGGGCTTGATGGCGGCATTTTCAAAGGACCCAAAGGATCAAGAACAGAGAACGGTGCAGCATTGGTAATCTTTTATAGTAAAGATCTGGAACAGACATTGGATAAGATCAAAAAGGCTGGTGGTGAGATTAATATGGAAACTTTCTCTTACCCGGGTGGACGACGTTTTCATTTTATTGAACCAGGTGGCAATGAATTTTCCGTCTGGTCAGAAGACCCGGATAACAATAATGAGTAAGACATTAAAAATCGCATTGCCGCAGATAGCACCGGTATGGATGAACCGCGATGCCACTTTGAAAAAATGCATTGAGGTAATTGATGAGGCAGCTAAAGCAAACAGTGACCTTGTGGTATTTGGCGAAGGCTTCGCACCAGGCTATCCGTTTTGGGTGGATGGCACCGGTGGAGCTGAATTTAACTCACCCAAACAAAAAGAACTATTTGCCTACTACTCAGATCAGGCCGTGCAAATAGAATCCGGACATCTGGATGAGATGTGTTCAGCCCTGAATCAACATTCAATGGCATGCTATTTAGGAATAATAGAACGAGCGCCAGATAGAAGTGGGCATTCGCTATATTGCAGCTTTGTCTATATTGATCGTACCGGCACCATCCAGTCGGTACATCGAAAGCTACAACCTACCTACGAAGAACGCCTGGTGTGGTCACAGGGTGACGGAGCTGGACTAGTGACACATAAGCTCGGTGCGTTTACTGTGGGTGGGCTTAATTGCTGGGAGAACTGGATGCCACTAACACGTGCCGCCTTATATGCACAAGGTGAAGATCTACATATCGCAGGCTGGCCCGGCAATGTGAGAAACACTGAAGACCTGACACCGGTGCTCGCTAAAGAAGGCAGAAGCTATTGTGCCTCGGTTTCAAGCCTTATGCGTGATTCAGATGTTCCTGGTGAAATGCCTTTTGCTGATGAAATTAAATCTGCGATTGGTTCGATGCCTGCCAACGGCGGCTCATGTATTGCCGCACCTGATGGCAGCTGGGTACTGGCACCGGAAGCCGGGGTTGAAAGCCTGCGTTATGCCGAGATCAATTCAGCAAAAGTTCGTGAAGAGCGTCAGAACTTTGACCCGGCAGGCCACTATTCCAGGCCTGACGTCACAAAGTTAATCGTTAACCGTCAACGTCAGTCCATTGCAGAGTTCGAGGATTAAACGTTACTGAGAATTAGAATCAGTACTCGTATCCAGATCCAGCATCAGGTCTTCGATTAACATACCAACATAATAATCCGAGCTTTGTGATTTAGCTTGCTCGAGATAAGCCAGCATATCTCCTTTAGACAACGTAACATCGCATTCTTGGAAATCACCACGCATATAATGTCGAGGTAATGCTATCAATGCTGCCAGTCGTTTGTAGGTTGCACCTCGTTGCCACAGCTCAAATGTCTTACAGGCATCTTTTTCGATAGTGCGCCCGCTCAAATACAGATAGCCAATCACAAATAATGATTGAGGATAATCTGCCTCGACTGCCTTAAGACGATACGGCATTGCTTTTTCGCCCTGCCCTGAATAGCCATAGGCCCTGCCAAGCTGATAATTCAAACGTGGATTCTCAGGGTCTTTCTTAAGCGCTCTGAGACAGGCTGCTATCGCCTTTTTCTTTTTCATGTTTTTTTGCGATACCGGCGGTGCGACATGACCCGGATCTCTGCCATGCGAAGCATAACGATCACAGCGTGTGATTTTTTGGGAATATTGCGTAAAGTCATAATCTTTTAATTCGGCTGCATCTGCAAATGTAATACTGGCAAGTAGTAATACTGCTATTGGTAAAGTAAGTAGAGTTTTTATAGTCATTACGTTTTCCTTCGTAGGGTTGTCGAGTCAGGATGTTGTGGATTCTGTAAAAAGTAAAGTGCAATCGCAGCCATCACCATCAGGCCGATATAAACAAGGAAGACAGGTTGATATGAACCGGCCTTAACGCTGAGATAGGCTGCCACTGGAGCACTGGGTGCCGTAATAGGTATATGCATTGGATTCATCACTCCCATTGCGCGACCGAAACTTTTCGCCCCGAATGCGGTGGCAATCATCGTAGTCCAGATAGGCGTTACGCCACCAATAGCGAGGCCCAGCACGATGCAACCTGCGACCAAACCATAGTATTGTTGAAATGAATAAAGTATGAATAATCCACAACTCATTAAAACTATCGATAAATAGCCGGTCGGTTTCAGACCAATTTTATCGGTCAGCGTACCGAATCCAATTTTTCCAGAGAATGAAAAAAACGCGATGATTGAATAAAGCAATGCCATTTTCTGCCCGGTAAAACCAAGGTCTTTTGCATGCAGGCTCAAATTTGCCAGTAAGCCCAGAGTTACACACAACAAACTCCCTGAAACCAGCGTTTGCAACCAGATCGCCGGGGTTTTAAAAATTTGTGGAATGGTCCACTCAACCTTGTCAGCAGCACTTAACTGCAGCTTCGGCTCATCATGATCTGGCTCTTGTTCCAGCCCTATATCTTCCGGATGATTCACCATTAACCGCAGCACCACCGGCACTGTTAGCAGAATGGCACAGCCTGTGTAGAGCATTGCCGAGCGCCAACCGAAAGACATAAATAAAAACGTCATCAATGGTGGCGCAATTGCACCACCTATAGAGCTACCGGCAACAGAAATCCCCAAGGCCAGACCACGTCGCTTTCGAAACCAGCGTGTAATCAGTGCCGAACTTGGCATTGCGCCAATCGCCAGCACACCCAATGGCAATAGCAAGACGAACACAATATAGATGTGTAAAAGTTCGCCTGCCCGGCTGATCAGGATAAAGCCAAGACCTATGGAGGCATAACCGGCAGCCACTAAATTTCTAGCCGAGAGTTTATCGACTACATATCCAACGAATGGGGACAGAATATTGATACTAACAGTCAATAGCGTTTCAAGAAAAGTGATGCGCGGACGGCTTTCGTTGAATACATCCTCAAAGGTTGAGGTATAAATACCCATCGACCAAAAGATAAAACCACCTTGTATCGCATTACCAAAATTACCTAATCCTGCAATTACCCAGCCGTAAAATGGTTTGCGTGGTGTGTTCTGCTTTTGATTTTCGCTGTTAATGAATTACACTCGGTTAAACAGGCTGCGTATATAATATATCTTAATACGCCTATAAAACACATACGAAGCAGGAATCAAGATGCGTCCACACACCACTATTCGCGGAAGAATTCATTACACCAGCAACAAACCTGAACGACTAGGGCTTGAGCGGGGGCGTGAACATTTCTGTATAAGCAAACACCAGGATGGTCGTCGTACACTACGTGCACATGCCGAGATTGATGATGAGCCGAATGTTCTACGTGATGTTACGTTGACGATGGACCAGGACTGGATCACACGTGATGCGTTTGTACGCTTAAGCGTTGGTGATAGAACCTTTGGCAGCAGCTGGTTCAGGTTTACGGACACCTATGCAGAATGTGAAGGTTTATTAAATGATAACGAGAGAATTTCCGAAAGAATAGAATACGAACACCCTTCGCCGTTGTTTGGCACACACCCGATACAGGGTGATGCAATGCATTTGCACGCAGTCGATATCAGCAATGGCCCCTGCGTAAAAATATTCGAGAAATTTTTAATGTCTTCACTTGATCACCGTGGTGCCACTGGCCCCTCACTGGTATGGCACGATGCCGGTATGCGCGTTGAATTTATCGGCGAAGACAGAATCACAGTCGGCGCCGGTACGTTTGATGCATTACACTTTTGTTATGGTGAGCGCGCCAGTGGTCGACAAGGCGCCGCAGATGGCGAACACCCACCCTATGAAATATGGGTTACTGCTGATGGTGAGTACATTCTGTTAAAAGCATTTTGTGAAGGCTATATGATGACCCATTACGAGTTAATGGAACTTGAGATATCCGCGTCTGAATAAGGGCTGAGCGATGACAGCAAATATTACGATCATTGGCACCGGGTTTAGTCCCAGCGGGGGCACCAGGCCTCCTGTAGAAATTGCGAATATAGTCTCAGAAGACTTTAATGCGACACTGATTGAAACTGAATCCAACGAATTTCCATCAACACCGGAAAAACGAGCCCTCGTTGAACAAGCCTATCTAGATACTGGATTACGCGCTGTCGCTGATGGCTGTGATGCGCTCTATATCAACACGGTTGGTGACTATGGCCTGGAAGCTCTAAGAGCACAATTATCAATACCTGTCATTGGCGCTGGTGAAACCGCTGCAAAGACCGCCAGCCTGTTAGCCAATAAATTTTCTATTGTCACTATCTGGCCTGAAAGCATGGATTTCATATATCGCGACTTGCTCGCAAGCACTCATACTAGCGATCAATGTCAGGAGATCCGGCATTTGTCCGAGAATGATGACTTGAAGAGTCTGGCAAATGAAACCAACTTCGTCACTGATTTACGTGGCTGTTCGATAGATTCATACCAACAACTACAACAAGCAATCAAAGATTTAGTCAAGCAGGACAATGGCTGCATTATTACTGGCTGTACCTGCATGGCTCCAGCCGCCGTTACCCTCGAACAGGGCTCTGTACCTGTGCTGGAACCAATGACGCTTGGGTATCGTTTTAGTGAATTCTGGCTTTCATCAGCCAGCACTATAACCCCTCCATTTGAAGCATTCTCAGAAACACTTTTTCCTCAGTAATACACATGTTTAACCGAGCCTATGCAGTCACGATTATCGCTAATGATCTATCAGAGACTGAAAATGCCTACCGTAAATACTTTGATTATCAAACAGCGCATAGAAGTACTGTAAGCGAAGAGACTGCAGCTCTATGGGGCGCGCCTGCAATGGCGGGCAAACCAGTGCTGGTTATGCAGCCAGCTAGTGGCGATGATTTTTTTCTGCGTTTTATAGAATCAACACCTGTTGTAGATTACACACCACTCACCACAGCTGGCTGGAATGCAACCGAACTATTAGTTCAGGATCCGGACACCCTGGCTGAGCAGCTACAAAATTCTCCGTTCTCTATCATTGGTATGCCAAGAGACCTTTCATCAGACGGGCATGTACGGGCTATGCAGGTACAAGGACCGTCTGGAGAAGTGATCTATCTCACCCGCATTAGTGGCAAACGCGTCAACATGTACAGCAGTGCTCAATCAAAAGTAGATAGAGCCTTTATCTTGACTATAGGCACCAATAATTTTGATGATACTATCGAATTTTATGGCGAGCGATTTGACCATAATGTATTGAGTTTTGGCAAAACGACGATTCGGGTAATTTCAAAAGCGATGCAACTGGATGCCGAGACACTGTATCCAATGAAGATTGCGCAAATCGGTAATAGACAAAATATTGAAATTGAAGGTTATCCAATAGCTGCCCGAAACAAACCAAGTCACGCAGATGAAATCCCACCGGGAATGTCTCTGGTTACATTTGAGGTATCTTCTTTAGAAGCACTAGCGCTTGACTGGCAGCATCCGCCACAACGTATTGATGACGAGATTTATCAAAATGCTTTGGTCGCAACATGTATAGGCCCCGCCGGGGAATGGCTGGAGTTCATTCAACGATGAATACAAAAAATACAGCTGAAGAATAGATTGTCAGATTAGTGAGTCACCCAGAATAAGGCTATTTCCGGTCATAACTTCGGGTTGCTCAACACCCATGAGTTCCAGAATGGTAGGCGCGATATCTGCCAGTCCCCTGCCATTACCCAACTCCACGTTCTTCTCACCCAGCAGTAAAAACGGCACTGGATAATTAGTATGCTGGGTATGTGGCTCAGCAGTAATTGGATCAACCATCTCATCACAGTTACCGTGATCTGCAGTCAACAGCACCCTGAAATCATTTTCCAGTGCTGCTTTAATCACGCGATGAGAGCATTCATCAAGCGCCTCTACAGCTTTGACCACAGAATCTTGTAGTGCAGCGTGGCCGACCATATCGCCATTGGCAAAATTAACCAGCACAAAATCATACTCGCCACTATTAATGGCTTTAACCAACTCCTCTGCAACCTCTGGCGAGCTCATTGCTGGCTGCATGTCATAGGTTTTAACTTTGGGTGATTCGACCATCACACGGTCCTCACCTTCAAACGGCTTTTCTCTACCGCCATTGAAGAAGTAAGTAACGTGCGGGAATTTTTCTTTTTCGGCACAATGAAATTGCTTCTTGCCAGCATCACTCAGGACTTCAGCCAATACTTTTTCAGGTATCACTTGCTGAAACAAGACCGGGAATGGAAAGGTTTCATTGTACTGCGTCATGGTGGTAATAGAGCGGGTACCAACATCACCTCGATCAAAACCTTCAAACTCATCCAGGCCCATTGCAGCAGAAAGCTGACGGACTCGATCAGCGCGAAAGTTAAAGAACAAAACCGCTTCATCGACTGCAATACCCTGTTTGCCAGCTTCACCGATAACGGTAGGTTTAATAAATTCATCGAATTCATTCGCAATAAAACTCTGCTCAATCGCATCGGCTGCTGAATCAGCAGTAACCCCTTCACCTTGCATGATCGCTTTATAAGCCACTTCGGTGCGATCCCAGTTATTCGCTCTATCCATAGTCCAGAAACGGCCACTGACAGTGGCAATGATGCCGCTACCCAGGTCGGTTAGCGCTGATTGTAATTGGGACAAGTATTTTTTAGATGATTTGGGCGAGGTATCCCTGCCATCACAAACCATGTGAACCACTGGTTCGACACCAGCATCTACTAACAAACGTAGTAACTCGATCAGGTGCGACAGATGTGAATGCACACCACCATCAGAAACGAGACCAATTAAATGTACGCGCTTTCCGAACTTGACCATTTTCTGCCAGTTAGGATTACCAGCTATCTCGCCGTGATGGCAAGCTTTTGCAATACGAGTCAGCTCCTGTTCCAGTACCCGACCAGAGCCCAGCGTTAAATGCCCTACTTCAGAGTTACCAAATTGCCCGTCGGGTAAACCTACAAAAGTACCTGAAGCTTGTAATGCCGAGTGCGGATTGGTGGCAAAGTATTCATCAAGATGAGGTGTTTTCGCCAGAGACCATGCATTGTACTTACGGCTCGGATTTAATCCAAAGCCATCAAAAATCATCAGTAAAACCGGGGATGTTCGCACAATAGTATCTCTAGTGATTGTCTATGAGGAGAGTAACATAGCGTACTGCTATTGTTGAGCTACCGTCGCAATATCTGAAAGTGATTCACACTACGCTTTGACTTAAAAGGAATCGCCCGGCACACGCACTGTGCCTTCCATGAGAATTCGTGCGCTGCGACTCATGACCGCTTTAATCGCGGTCCAACCATCGTCACCCTCTAGTGCTTCACCACCGACTCTTAATGTTCCTGAGGGATGACCAAAAGTAACCGAAGAACGCTCACCACCACCTGCAGCCAGGTTCACCATGGTGCCAGGCACAGCAGCAGCAATTGAAATTGCCACGGCGGCAGTACCCATCATCGCATGGTGCAGTTGCCCCATAGACAACGCGCGAACGACCAGATCTATATCATCAGCATTCACTTCTTTGCCACTGGAAGCTGTATAACTGGTTGGTCCAGCAACAAACGCCACCTTGGGAGTATGCTGGCGTGTTGCCGCCTCTTTCACCGTCTTGATCAAACCCATCTGTATTGCACCATGTGCGCGGATGGTTTCAAACATAGCCAGCGCTTTTTCATCACTGTTAATCGCGCCTTGTAGCTCGGTACCGGTATATCCAATATCAGATGCATTAAGAAAAATAGTAGGGATGCCTGCATCAATCAAGGTTGCCTTAAAGCTACCTACTCCAGGCACTTCAAGATCATCAACTATATTACCGGTTGGGAATATCGAACCGTCGCCTGCAGCAGGATGCATAAACTCGACTTGCACTTCAGCCGCTGGGAACGTCACACCATCCAGTTCAAAATCACCGGTCTCCTGCACCTCACCATTGGTGATGGGCACTTGTGCAATGATGGTTTTTTTAATATTGGCTTGCCAGATTCTGACCGTTGCTATTCCATTCTCTGGTATACGCCCGGCGTCTACCAACCTGTTCGCAATGGCATAAGGCCCTACCGCCGCACTCAAGTTACCGCAGTTACCACTCCAGTCAACGAAGGCCTTATCGATGGCGACCTGGCCAAACAAGTAATCAACGTCGTGATCTGGCTGTGAGCTTTTGGAAATCAAAACCGATTTGCTGGTGCTGGATGTTGCCCCACCCATACCATCAGTTTGTTTACCGTAAGGGTCAGGGCTACCAATCACACGCAGCAATAAATTATCGCGTGCTTCGCCAGGTGTTTGCGCCACCTCTGGCAAGTCATCAACCTTAAAAAACACGCCCTTACTGGTACCACCACGCAGATACGTAGCCGGGATTTTTATTTGTGGTGTATGAGGCATAGTTAAATCTCGCGTTTAATCAGGCGGCTGATGACTCAAGAAAGTCTTGTGCGAAGCGTTGCAACACACCACCCGCTTCATAAATCCTCACTTCTTCTGCAGTATCCAAACGACAGGTCATGGGCACTTCCATAGTTTGACCATTACGACGGTTAATGACCAGCGTCAGTGTCGCGCCAGGTGCTGGCTCACCCTTGACGTCATAAGTCTCGGTGCCATCCAGTTCCAGTGTTTTACGTGTTGTGCCTTTTTGGAATTCTAGTGGCAATACACCCATACCCAACAGGTTGGTTCGATGGATGCGCTCAAAACCTTCTGCTGCAATCACCTCAACACCTGCCAGACGCACACCTTTAGCCGCCCAGTCTCGAGACGAACCTTGACCGTAATCTGCACCAGCGACAATGATCAACGGTTGCTTGCGCTCCATGTAGGTTTCTATGGCTTCCCACATGCGCGTTACTTCACCTTCCGGCTCTATCCGAGCTAATGAGCCCTGCACCACCTCCCCATCTTCCAAGACCATTTCATTCAGTAATTTTGGATTAGCAAAGGTTGCACGTTGTGCAGTGAGGTGGTCGCCACGATGAGTAGCGTATGAATTAAAGTCTTCTTCAGGCAGACCCATTTTGGCCAGATACTCACCGGCCGCACTACTGGCCATGATCGCGTTTGATGGCGACAAGTGATCAGTGGTTATGTTGTCACCTAAAACCGCTAATGGGCGCATACCAGTCATACTGCGTTTACCGGCAAGTGCACCCTCCCAATAAGGAGGTCGTCGTATATAAGTACTTTTGGTATCCCAGTCATAGAGAGGACTGATCTTCTCACCATCATCTACGGTAGCGGCGAACATGGGGTTATACACCTGCCTATATTGCTCCGGTTTAACACTGGCATTAACGATTTCATCGATCTCTTCATCACTGGGCCAAATGTCTTTCAACGTCACTGGATTACCGTCTTGATCATTACCCAAAACGCCTTGTTCAATATCAAAACGAATGGTTCCAGCAATAGCATAGGCCACCACTAATGGCGGCGATGCCAGAAATGCTTGCTTGGCATAGGGATGGATACGGCCATCAAAATTGCGATTGCCAGACAATACGGCTGTGGAATATAAATCGCGATCGATTAATTCCTGCTGGATTACTGGATCAAGCGCTCCACTCATACCGTTACAGGTAGTACAGGCAAAACCAACCACACCAAAACCAAGTGATTCGAGCTCGGGTAGTAAATTAGATTCCTCCAGATACAGCTGTACAGTTTTGGAACCTGGTGCCAGGGAACTCTTTACCCATGGCTTACGGGTTATGCCGAGACGATTGGCGTTACGCGCGATCAAACCTGCTGCAACCATATTGCGCGGATTACTGGTATTGGTACAGCTGGTGATAGCAGCAATAATCACAGCACCATCCGGCATCAAGCCTTCTTCGTTTTCCACTACACCGGTGATTCCTGCGGCAGCTAATTCTGAAGTCGAGACGCGGCGATGCGGGTTAGATGGCCCAGCAATATTACGACCCACACTGGAGAGATCAAACTTCAATACTCTTTCGTACTCAGCCGTTTCTAAAGCATCTGCCCACAAACCGGTAGTTTTAGCATAGTTCTCAACCAGCTTGACCTGCTCTTCGTCACGACCAGTAAGCTTCAAGTAATCGATAGTCTTTTGATCGATAGAGAACATTGCTGCGGTTGCGCCAAACTCTGGCGTCATGTTGGTAATCGTTGCTCGATCCCCCAAGGTCAGATCAGAAGCGCCTTCCCCGTAAAACTCAAGGTAAGAAGAAACGACTTTTTCATTCCGTAAAAATTCGGTAATCGCTAACACAATGTCTGTTGCGGTAATACCGGGTTGACGCTTGCCAGTTAATTCAACACCAATGATGTCAGGTAAACGCATGTAGGATGCTCGACCCAACATCACGCTCTCTGCCTCAAGCCCACCCACACCAATGGCGATAACACCGAGCGCATCAACATGCGGGGTATGACTGTCTGTGCCCACCAATGTATCCGGGAAAGCAACACCGTCACGGGCATGCACTACCGGCGACATACGCTCCAGATTAATTTGATGCATGATGCCGTTACCCGGCGGAATCACGTCAATATTCTTGAAGGCTTTTTTGGTCCAGTTTATAAAGTGAAAGCGATGCTCGTTACGTCGATCTTCAATGGCTCTGTTCTTGTCAAACGCATCTTTATCAAAACCGGCGTGCTCAACCGCCAACGAATGATCCACAATCAATTGGGTTGGCACCACAGGGTTAACCTGGGATGGATCGCCACCCTTCTCGGCAATCGCATCTCGCAAACCCGCCAGATCAACCAATGCGGTCTGTCCTAAAATATCATGACAAACTACGCGCGCTGGAAACCATGGAAAATCCAGATCTCGCTTACGTTCAATAATTTGGCGTAACGAAGCTTCAAGATTTTCAGGGGGACAACGACGCACCAGATTCTCGGCATAAACCCTGGAGCAATAAGGCAGCTTGTCATAGGCACCTGCTTGTATAGAGTCTACAGCTTCTCGAGCATCGTAATAATCAAGATCTGTGCCGGGGAGTTTTTTACGGTAGGCGCTGTTCATCTGGAATCCTTTTATCAAAAGAGCACTGCAGCGCAGGATGCGCTGCAGTCGCTCAATGTTACTTACGCTTGGAGATTGGTACAAACTTTCGGTCTTCAGGACCGGTGTAGTTGGCACTCGGACGGATAATTTTTCCGTCTACGCGCTGCTCCATAACATGCGCTGACCAGCCTGTGGTACGCGCCATAACAAACAGCGGCGTAAACATGGCGGTCGGTATGCCCATCAGATGATAGAGCACTGCCGAATACCAGTCTGCATTCGGGAACATTTTCTTGGTTTCCCACATCACTGATTCAAGTCGCTCGGCAACTTTCCACATTTTCATGTTGTCCAGCTCACCGCCCAACTCTTTGGCCATCTTCTTGATGATGTCATTACGAGGATCACTTACGGTGTAGACAGGGTGACCAAAACCAATAACGATTTCTTTACGCTCGATTCGTGCACGAATATCCGCTTCGGCTTCATCCGGCGTGTCATAACGCTGCTGAATCTCCAGCGCCACTTCATTGGCACCACCGTGCTTGGGCCCGCGCAAGGCACCAATCGCTGCTGTGATACAGGAATACATATCAGACCCCGTACCTGCGACCACACGACCGGTAAACGTCGAGGCATTAAATTCATGCTCTGCATACAGAATTAAAGAAGCATGCATGGCTTTAACCCATGACTTAGGTGCTTTCTTACCGTGCAACAAATGTAAGAAGTGGCCACCTATTGAATCATCATCAGTTTCTACATCAATACGTTTGCCGTTAGTTGAATAGTGGTACCAGTAACACAGCATTGAACCAAAGCTGGCAAGAAAACGATCGGCAATATCTTTAGCGCCAGATGCGTTTTGATCATCGTTCTCGGGTAACACGGTACCCATAACAGAAGCACCGGTCCGCAATACATCCATAGGATGGGTTGAAGCAGGAAGTTGCTCAAGTGTGACGCGCACAGCGGGCGGCAAACCACGCATGGTGTGCAAACGAATCTTGTAGGCTTTCAATTCAGACTTGTTAGGTAACTTTCCGTGTACCAATAAATAGGCAACTTCTTCAAACTCACATTTCTTGGACAAATCAACAATATCGTAACCACAGTAGTTGAGGTCATTACCGGTTCTACCAACGGTACATAGCGCGGTATTGCCTGCCGCCACACCACTGAGTGCAACCGACTTTTTGGGTTTGAAGGCTCCTTTCTTAGCCGTCTTTTTTACTGCTTTCTTTTTAGCCGCCATTTACTTTTCTCCTTTAAATAGTTGATCAAGCTTTTGCTCGTATTCGTGATAACCAAGATAGTCATACAAATCATTTCTGCTTTGCATGGTATCCAAAACATTTTGTTGGGTGCCCTCTTTGCGCAATACCTGATATGTATTCAACGCCGCCGCATTCATTGAACGGAATGCAGAGAGTGGATAGAGCACCATATCAACACCGACTCCACCTAATTCTTTGGTAGTAAACATCGGCGTCTTTCCAAATTCTGTGATATTGGCAAGAATCGGAACCTTAACCGCATCCTTGAACTGCTGATACATTGGCAACTCGGTCATTGCCTCCGGGAATATCATATCCGCACCCGCCTCTACATAAGCACTGGCGCGATCAATCGCAGCTTGTAAACCTTCGTTGGCAAGTGAATCTGTGCGTGCCATCAATACGAAACTGTCATCGGTCCTCGCATCTACTGCCGCCTTGATTCGATCCTGCATTTCCTCGGTTGAAACTATGGCTTTACCTGGCCTGTGACCGCAGCGTTTTTCAGCCACCTGATCTTCCATATGTACACAAGCAGCACCAGAGCGAATCATGCTCTTAACCGTGCGCGCAATATTAAATGCTCCACCCCAACCAGTATCAATATCAACCATCACGGGTTTATCTGTGACATTGGTAATACGCTCGAGGTCAATCAAGACATCTTCCATGGTAGTAATACCCAGATCCGGAATACCGCACGAGCCAGCCGCGACTCCGCCACCAGAAATGTATAAGGCTTCGTAGCCTGTGGCTTCGGCAAGGCGTGCATGATAGGCATTTATGGTGCCAACTACTTGTAATGGCTTTTCTTTTGCCAGTGCTGCTACAAATCGCTCACCCGGTGTTGGTAGCTTTGCCATATGATCACCTCTGATATCTGAATTGACTTAGGTTAACGCTGCATGGACAGCGCAGCACTTGATTATTAATTATATCAGGGATTAATTTCATCGGTATTAAAAGAACCAATACTCAGACGCCGTCACAACCAATACCAAAACTCATCAAAACCACTTTGATTAGAGCACATCTGTAGGTAAGCTTGCCTGCAAATTAACAAGGACGAACACCATTACCACCAATTCAGTCTATGCCCTTGGCAATGCCCTGGTAGATTACGAGATAGAAGTAAACAGCGAATTCCTGGATGAAGCAGGCATTGAAAAAGGTGTGATGACGCTGGTTGAAGAAGAGCAGCAACAACAAACCTTGCAACGCGCCAGCGGCATTCATCATTCTCGCACTTGTGGTGGATCAGCCGCTAACACCATTATTGGTGTCGCACAACTGGGAGGCAAAGCGCACTACTCGTGTAAAGTGGCGAATGACGAAACCGGCGAGTTCTTTACCGCAGCTCTGGTCGAACTCGGGGTTAGTAGCAACGCTGGCAAATCCAACGCAAGCGGCAATAGTGGCAAATGCATCGTTATGGTCACACCCGATGCTGACCGCACCATGCACACCTGCCTCGGCATTTCAGCCGAGTTGAGTCGCGATGAGGTAGACGAACAAGCGCTATCGGATTCTCAATACCTTTATATAGAAGGCTACCTGGTCACCAGCGATAGCGCACGCGATGCAGCTATTTACGCCAGAAAGCTGGCTGAAAAACATAATGTGAAAACTGCCTTTACCCTCTCTGATCCTGGCATGGCAAGTTTCTTTGCCGATGGACTAAAAGAAATGCTTGGCGACGGTGTTGATCTTTTATTTTGCAACGAAGAAGAAGCGCTGACTTTCACCAACACAAAAAATCTGGAAGATGCAATACCGTTGCTACAAGAATATGCTACACAAATCGCCATCACGCGCAGCGAAAAAGGTGCTTTGTTATTTGATGGCAGCAACACAATTGAAATAGAAACGCCACAAGTCAAACCAGTTGATACCAATGGTGCGGGTGATTTATTTGCCGGCGGTTTTTTATACGGCATTACACATGGTATGGACTTTAAAGCCGCTGGCGAACTTGCGTGCAACTTAAGTAGCAAGCTGGTAACACAGTTCGGTGCTCGCCTTGAAGCTGAACAGGCTAAGGAAATTTATGCAGGGTTGACTAGTTCGTAAGCGACAGGACTTTCTCGCCCTCACGAAACACAATTAACTCGCCTGCTTCGATCGTGTGCCATTGCTCGTTCTGAGTAAGCGGCTCGGTTGCTATAATTGAAACCACATCGTCTGCGCCGGTCTCTTTAACAAAATCAATGCTGATATCGGCATCTTTGAGGCTAGCCTCACCAAACGGAGCCCGTCGGGTAATCCAGTGCAACTTGGTAGTGCAATAGCAGAATAAATACTCGGACTCTGACAACAACATATTAAACACGCCAAGCGCGGCCAACTTATCGGCATGTTCACGAATAAATTGAGCAACCGTTTCCAGATTGTTATCGATACCATCGAAATTTTTCTCTATCTGATCCAGTAACCAGCAAAAAGCATGCTCACTATCGGTTGTCCCGATCGGATGATAACGGCCTAGCTCGACCTCATCAAAAACTGTATTCATTTGACCATTATGGGCAAAGCTCCAACTCCTGCCCCACAACTCACGAATAAATGGTTGGGTATTCGCCAAACAAACCTCACCCACATTCGCTTGACGAATATGACTGATAACAACGTTGGATTTGATCGGGTAGTTACAAACGAATTCTGCAATGGTTGAATCAACGCTGGGCTTGGCATCCAGAAAACTGCGGCAACCCAGGCCTTCATAAAAAGAGATACCCCAGCCATCTTTATGCGGACCGGTCTTACCACCTCTTTGAATAAGGCCGGCAAAACTGAAGCAAATATCAGTCGGCACATTAGCACTCATTCCAAGTAACTCACACATCGGCGTTAACTCGTGTTGGTACTATACCTCACCACCGGCGAGGTGGATCCAGGTGTCAATCACGGTATCAGGGTTAAGGGACATACTTTCGATACCCTCTTCCAACAACCAGGCGGCAAGATCTTTATGATCAGATGGACCCTGTCCACATATACCAACGTACTTGCCAGCATCCTTACAAGCCTTGATCGCGCGTGAAAGCATGAACTTGACCGCCTCATCACGCTCGTCAAATAATTCCGAAACGATGCCCGAGTCACGATCAAGCGCGAGCGTTAACTGGGTAAGGTCATTCGAGCCAATTGAGAAACCATCAAAGTGCTCCAGGAATTGATCAGCAAGAATGGCATTACTCGGTACTTCGCACATCATAATCAATTTCAGGTTGTGTTCACCGCGCTTCAAACCAAACTTCTCGAGTAAGGCAATCACATCTTTAGCTTGTTGTACGGTACGTACAAACGGCACCATGACCCAGATATTTTCCAGCCCCATCTCTTCGCGAACGAATTTGATGGCTTCGACTTCCATCTTGAAACATTCCTGAAAGTCTTCTGCCAGGTAACGATAAGCACCGCGGTATCCGATCATGGGGTTTTCTTCACCCGGCTCATACAAGTCACCACCGATTAAGCTGGCGTACTCATTCGACTTGAAATCAGAAAGGCGAACGATAACCGGATTGGGTGCAAAGGCGGCACCAATTGTGGCGATACCTTCCTGAAGTTTTTTAACGTAATACTCACGACCGGAACCGTAGGATGCAATTCGGTCGCTAATTTTCTGACGTAGCTCACCAGTAAGGGAGTCATAATCAAGTAACGCTTTTGGATGGATACCAATTGTATTGTTGATAATAAATTCGAGTCGCGCCAGACCCACACCGGCATTCGGCAAGTTGGCAAAATCCATGGCACGGTCAGGATTACCGACATTCATCATGATCTTGCATGGCGCTGGTGGCATACCATCCAGCTCAACCACGTGGCGCTTGTAGTCCAGAAGACCTTCGTAAATAAATCCTGTCTCACCCTCTGCACACGAAACGGTCGCATCCTCACCCGTCATTAATACCGAAGTCGCATCACCACAACCTACTACGGCAGGCACGCCCAACTCACGCGCAATAATAGCGGCGTGACAAGTACGGCCACCACGATTAGTTACAATGGCTGAGGCACGCTTCATAACAGGCTCCCAGTCCGGGTCTGTCATATCGGTAACCAGAACATCACCATCGTTAAGGTCATCCATATCTTCCAGGTTTTTAAGGACACGTATTTTTCCGCTACCGATCTTCTGACCAATGCTGCGTCCTTCGGTAAGCACGGTACTTTTTTCATTCAACAAGAATCGTTCAATACTGGCGCCCGTCTGGCTTTGCACAGTTTCGGGTCTGGCTTGCACAATATACAAACGATTATCCAGCCCATCCAATGCCCACTCCACATCCATAGGGCGGCCATAATGCTTTTCAATCACAACGGCATGTTTGGCTAACTCTTCAACCTGTTCGGGTGTGAGTGAGAATAATTTACGCTGGTCTTCAGGCACATCGACGGTAGTGACTGGTGAGTCCCCACCCTCTTGATAAATCATTTTTATTGCCTTGGTACCGAGACTGCGTCTCAGCATGGCTGTATTGCCCGCGGCCAGTGCTGGCTTGTAGACATAAAACTCATCCGGGTTCACTGCCCCTTGAACTACCATCTCACCCAAGCCGAAGCTTGAAGTGATAAAGACGACGTCTTCGAAACCTGACTCGGTATCAACGGTAAACATGACGCCACTGGAACCAATATCCGAACGCACCATTTTCTGGATGCCAGCCGAAAGCGAAACCAGTTCATGCGCAAAACCCTGGTGCACACGATAGGCAATCGCTCGATCATTAAAGAGTGAGGCAAACACTTCACGAATCGAGAGCTTGATATCTTCCAAACCGGAAACATTCAGGAAGGTTTCCTGCTGCCCTGCAAAAGATGCTTCGGGCAGATCTTCTGCCGTAGCTGAGGAGCGTACTGCCCACGATACTTCTTTACCGTATTCTTTTTCCAATCCGGCGTAGGAGGTTTCAATATCTTTTTCCAGGCCTTCGGGAAAAGGCAGCTCCATGATCAAGCGGCGAATCTCGCCACCAGTGGACTGCAAGGCTTGTATGTCATCTACATCGAGTTCTGCCAACATCTTGTTGATCTTGTCTGACAGACCATCATGAGCCAGAAAGGATCGATAAGCATGGGCGGTAGTAGCAAACCCGCCTGGCACTTGAACACCTAACGACGTCAGGTTTTGAATCATTTCTCCCAGCGATGCATTTTTACCGCCAACGACTTCAACATCATTGATTCCGCACTGCTCTAAAGGGATAACATTCCTTGTATCTGTCATTTTACTCTCTTGTGTTCAATTAGTTTTATAATTTGCTCACTGCTTGCATGAGCAATACAGTTGTGAAAACTCTTTTCTTCTTCAGTGACCAGGCTTTATTTATTCAGCCGGTTTGCGATTAAATCTTCGACGACGGCAGGCTCTGCCAGTGTGGATGTATCACCTAAATTGTCAAGGTCATTGTCCGCAATCTTTCGTAAAATACGCCGCATAATTTTTCCGGAGCGCGTCTTCGGTAATCCGGGAGCCCATTGTATGATATTTACTTTGGCTATGGGTCCAATCTCCTTCCTGACCAGACTGACCAACTCTGCCTGTAAATCATCACTACCCGCTTCACCTTGCATCAATGTAACGTAGGCGTAAATGCCCTGACCCGTTATATCATGCGGATATCCAACCACCGCTGCCTCGGAAACCTTGGCATGCAATACCAACGCTGATTCTATCTCTGCCGTACCCAGGCGATGACCTGAAACATTCAGAACATCGTCTACCCTTCCGGTAATCCAGTAATAACCATCATCATCCCGGCGTGCACCATCGCCGCTAAAGTAATAACCGGGAAAGGTACTGAAGTAGGTTTCAATAAAACGCTTATGATCACCATAGACACTGCGCAACTGTCCAGGCCATGGATGCTTGATGGCCAGATTGCCAGTGGCAGGGTTACCTTCAACTTCATTACCCTCATCATCAAGTAGTACTGGTTGCACCCCATAAAAAGGAAAGGTTGCAGAACCGGGCTTGAGTGGAATAGCGCCGGGTAATGGAGTGATCATGTGTCCACCGGTTTCGGTTTGCCACCAGGTATCGACTATGGGGCAGCGACCATCGCCCACCACATGGTGATACCATTCCCACGCTTCGGGATTAATAGGCTCACCAACACTACCCAGTATCCGTAAAGATTGTCGCGAGCTTTGCTTGACCCAGTCATCGCCGGCGCCCATTAAGGCACGTATCGCTGTTGGCGCTGTATAAAAAATATTGACCTGATGCTTGTCGCATATTTGCCAGAAGCGACCGGCATCCGGATAGGTTGGCACCCCTTCGAACATTAATGTGGTGCCACCGTTTGCCAGCGGACCATACAGACTATAGGTATGCCCGGTAACCCAACCTACATCGGCTGTACACCAAAACACTTCTCCCACCTGATAATCGAAGGTCAACTTATGCGTCATAGCGGCTTGTAACAAATACCCGGCGGTGGTGTGTAACACGCCTTTAGGTTTACCTGTCGAGCCGGAGGTATACAGAATGAACAAAGGATCTTCTGCATCCATTGCTTCTGCCTGACAGATATCATCAGCCTCAGCCATTGCGTTGTGATACCAGATATCTCGATCTGCATGCCACTCTATATCTTCACCGGCATGTTTCACCACAATGCAACTACTGACGTTTGGACATGACTCCAGCGCCAGGTCAGCGTTTTGTTTGAGAGGGACAGGTTTACCAGCCCGAACCGATTGATCCGCCGTGATCAAGGTGTGGCAGTCCGAATCAAGAATACGGTTGGCAAGTGCGTCTGGAGAAAAACCAGCAAACACCACTGAATGAACAGCACCAATTCTGGTACAAGCCAACATCGCAACCGCAGCTTCGGTAATCATAGGCATGTAAATTGAAACAGGGTCGCCTTTTTTAACCCCTCGTGCTTTCAAGACATTGGCAAACTTTGAAACCTGCTGATGCAGTTCTGCATAAGTGATGCTTTTACTGGAACCAGGATCGTCCGCTTCCCAGATGATGGCCACCTGATTTGCACGTTCCGCCAGATGCCGATCTAAACAGTTATGTGAGACGTTGAGCGTTGAACCGGCAAACCACTTAGTACTGACATCACCGCTGTAATTCCACTCCAGCACCTTGTCCCACGGCGAAAAGAAGTCCAGATATTCTTCAGCCCGAGCTGCCCAAAAAGCTTCAGGGTCATCGACAGAATGCTGATAATCCGACAGATACTGTTGCAAAACTACGTGCGAATTAGCCGCAATATGATCTGGTACGGGATAAGTACTCACTCAACAACTCCTCATGAAACCCTAAATAATGGCGCAAAGTATAGCCCCTAACAGAGACTGGCAAAAGCCATGCAAAATCGCTGCTTGCTGTCTGATGGGATACTTTATAGAATTACTATAACCAATAATAAACCCAAAGTGGATTAAGAATTTAAATAAATTCTCATAACATAAGATGCCATCGACTCGAGTCCCCTATTACAAACAAAACCGCCTGAAACAATTGCGGGCTTTTTGTCAGGTGGTAAAAACCGGCAGCATTACCGAAGCCGCAGAGTTATTATTTTTAAGCCAACCCACTATTACACTCCAGATTCAGGCACTTGAACGAGAACTAAACGTCACCTTGTTTGAACGCTCGGGCCCCAAGATCACCATGACGCCTCCTGGCGTAGTTTTGTATGAGTTGGCGCAACCATTATTGGAAGGCATCGAAAAACTCCCTGAAACATTAATGGCACGTATGGGTAGCCTCGAACATGGCGAGCTGGATGTAGCCGCTGGTGAAGCCACCATTTTGTATGTACTACCCGAAGTGACCAAACGTTATGCGCTGGAATTCCCGGGAATCAATCTACGCCTGCACAATGAAACCGGTCGCGATGGTATGGCGTTGTTAAGAAACAATGATATCGACCTGATCATCGGCTCATTAATAGATGTACCCGATGATGTGATCTATGAACCGGTCGTTTCCTATGACCCAATGTTGATTATGCCGCACGGGCATCCACTGGAAGACAAGAAAAATCTGAGCATGAAAGACGTGGCAAAGTATGGTTTGATCCTGCCGCCTAAACATTTATCTACATGGCGCATCGTAGATTTTGTATTTGATAAATACAGTCTGCAATACAATGTTGCGCTCGAAGCGGGTGGTTGGGAAGTGATCAAGAAATACGTTGAGCTCGGGCTGGGTATTTCGATCACCACGGATGTTTGCCTGACGGATGATGACAAGCTGGTGAAACGCCCGATGAACAAATATTTCCCGGAACGCAGTTACGGCATCATCACTCGTCGCGGGAAATTCCTCTCGCCTGCCGCTAAAAAATATATCGAGTTAATGCGCGAAGCTTACGCGCCAGCCGAGTAACATCCAACTTACTTTCGTTCTATCTGCATCTTCTGAATGATGGTAGCCGAGATTTCTTCGATGGAACGACTCTCGGTGTCAACGAATGGGATACGCTCTTGAATGTAGATATTCTCCGCCATCTGTAATTCAAACTTACATTGCTGCAGATTAGCGTACTTACTATCGGGTCGACGTTCCTGGCGTATCTGGCTCAAACGTCTGGCACTGGTGGTCAAGCCAACCAGCTTGTCACGATGCGGTTTTAAAAAACGTGGCAGTAACTCACCTTCCATATCATCCGGCGTCAACGGGTAGTTAGCGCAGCGGATACTGTAGTGCATCGCCAGATAAATACTGGTTGGTGTCTTAGCCGTTCGGGACACCCCGAGAATAATCAACTCAGCCTGTTCGATGTGTCGAATGGCAGCACCATCATCATGAATCAAGGTGTAATTGACCGCTTCGATTCTCGATTCATAAGCGCGCTGATTACTAATTCGGTGGGACAAGCCAGGCTTGGATGATGGCTTAACTCCGAGCGCATCGGAGATCGGGTTAATGAAGGCTTCGAATGGATCAAAGACCAACACATCTGCCTTGATTAAATGTGCCCTGACCCCCGGATCAGCCAGAGTAGAAAATACGATCGGCTGCCCTTCTTCATCCGCACTCATTTCCATGATCTGCTCTAAGGCATTATCCACCTTCTCGCGGCTGTCAACATACGGAAAGGTGGTCCATTTGAAATCCTGATTTGGAAACTGGGCCATGAGACTGTGGCCGAGGGTTTCTGAGGTGATCGCGGTACTGTTTGAAACTACAAATACTAATCTGAGCTTACTCATCTCATTCCTTAAGGTATATGCGCCGATGACAAATAATCAGCCGACTGCATTTCATGCAAGCGACTCATGGTTCTCTCGAACTCGAACGACAAGCGCTCTCCAGTGTAAAGATCGGACACACCTACTGTAGCAGAAATAATGACCTTTACTCTGCGGTCATAAAACTCATCAATCATAGAAATAAAACGGCGCGCCGGATCATTGCTCTCATCATCCAGCCGTGGCAACTGCTCAACTATGACCGTATGAAAAAATCGAGCTATTTCGATGTAGTCATTAGTGGCTCGTGACGTTTCGCATAACTGACTAAATTCAAACCAGACGATGCCATTAGCACGTTTAACCACTTCTATATCACGACCATTAATTCTCACCGGAGTTTGTTTCACCTCCTCCATCTCGGAACCCACCGCAAAGGTCTCACTCAAGAGTGACTCGGCCTGCTCATCATGTGGCCAATGATAGATTGTGGTGTTAGCCAGATGCTGCAAGCGATAGTCAACGCCAGAATCAAGATTAAAGACATCTGTGTGCTCATTCATCAATGCAATTGCAGGAAGGAAACGACTGCGTTGCAGTCCGTTTTTATATAAGTCATCAGGAGGTACATTGGACGTGGTAATCAGCACTACGCCTCGTTCAAACAAACACTCAAGCAGACGCCCCATGATCATGGCATCGGTGATATCGTTGATATGTATTTCATCCAGGCACAATAAATCTGCCTGGTCAGCAAATTGATCTGCTACTTTGGCGATTGGATCGGCAACCTGTTTAAGCTCGGCGCGCTGTCGGTGAACTAATTGCATGAAGCGATGAAAATGCAGTCGTTGCTTTTTCTTTATATCAAGCTGCGAATAAAAGCGGTCCATGATCATGGTCTTGCCGCGCCCGACCCCGCCCCAGAGATACAAGCCTCTCAATTGGCTGGATGATTCAGCTCTTTTCCACCATCTCTTTTTAGTGCCAGAGGTCTTTAGCAGTAACGCTTGCTCGATCTGCTTAAGCTTCTCGATCGCCTCAACCTGGGCAGGATCAAAGACTATAGAATTATTCATGAATGGTATTAATCGTATTTTATTCTGGTATTTATCGAGCACATCACGATAACCGTGACATTTGTGACTACATTGTACAAGAATTCACGGTATGACTAGTATGATGACCGTGACAAGTGCCGCATTTTACCCTACTATTCGATTCGACTTTAAGCGACAAAATATGACTGGAAGCATGTCAGAAAAGAAGAAAATCACAACACGCTTTGTTTCAATGGAACCACCAGCTATCAAGGTACGTAAACCATCCTCGGAAAAAGAGATAGGCGGACGTAAAAAGGGTCTCGAACCCACCCGCTACGGTGACTGGGAATTCAAAGGTCGCTGCATAGACTTCTAAATACCACTCTGGATTCAAACAACAAAACCATGGCTAAAAATAAAAGACCGCTTTCACCTCATCTGCAGGTGTATAGACCACAGATGACATCGGTAATGTCAATTCTGCATCGCGCCACTGGTGCCGCACTTGCAATTGGCTCAATTCTTTTTGTTTATTGGCTATGGTCACTGGCCGGTGGCGAACAGCGCTATAACAGCGTCGCAAATTTTTTCGATTTCTGGCTGATTAAATTCTTGATGTTCCTGTGGACTCTGGCATTTTTCTATCACCTGCTAAATGGCATACGCCATTTGATGTGGGACTTTGGCGCCGGCTTTGAACTCAAAGAAGTTTACCTGTCGGGCAAGATTGTGCTGGTCGCAGCCGTGATACTGACCTTGTTTACCTGGGTGGTGGTGTAATGGATATTAAAAATATGCTCAGCTTTCTTACCATTGATAAAGACAAGGTCGCCAAAGGCTCACTTCACTGGAAACTGCAACGCATTTCAGCACTGGTCGTGTTAGTCACAGCGCTGTACCTGTTCTTCAATGTCGCCAACCTGTTTAGAGTTTCGCACGCCGATGCTGTGGCGTGGATTAGCAAACCCTTTAATGCCACTGCAATGTTGGTGTTTGTCTGGGCCAGCTTCTACCACTTGAGCAAAGGCGTAGAAATGATCATCGAAGATTATGTCAATCATGATCTGGCGAAAAAAATTATTCCGGCAATTAACTGGGCAGCTGCGATTCTGGCCTTAATTGGCATGACCAGTGTCATTCGTAGCTGTGGAGCTTAAAAAATGAAAGGCGATTATGAAATTGTAGACCATCATTATGACGTTGTAGTAGTAGGTGCCGGTGGCGCCGGACTACGCGCAACATTTGGTCTGGCAGAAAAGGGGTTGAAAACAGCCTGTATCACAAAGGTATTCCCTACCCGTTCACACACCGTAGCAGCTCAAGGTGGTGTTTCAGCTTCATTGGGTAACATGGGTAAAGATGACTGGCGCTGGCATATGTATGACACCGTCAAAGGTGCGGACTGGCTTGGTGACCAGGACGCGATTGAGTACATGGTAAAAGAAGCTGTACCAGCAATTTATGAACTGGAACATTACGGCATGCCCTTCTCGCGTACCGAAGAAGGTAAAATTTATCAGCGCCCATTTGGTGGCATGACCACCAACTTTGGTGAAGGTACTGCGCAACGTACCTGTGCAGCAGCTGATCGAACCGGTCACGCCATGCTTCACACTCTCTACCAGCAATCACTCAAACACGATGCTGAGTTTTTTATTGAATATTTCACTATCGACCTGATCATGGAAGATGGCGAGTGCCGAGGTGTGGTTGCCTGGGACCTGGCCGAAGGCACCCTGCACCGCTTTTACGGCAACATGACTATTCTTGCTACTGGCGGTTACGGTCGTTCCTATTTTTCTTGTACTTCTGCACACACTTGCACCGGTGACGGCAATGGCATGGTGCTTCGTGCTGGTCTGCCATTACAGGATATGGAGTTCGTGCAGTTCCACCCAACCGGTATTTATGGTGCGGGCTGTTTAATTACCGAAGGTGTTCGTGGTGAGGGTGGTTACCTGACCAATTCTGATAACGAACGCTTTATGGAACGCTATGCACCGAATGCCAAAGATCTGGCCTCGCGTGACGTGGTTTCAAGAGCGATGACCATAGAGATCAATGAAGGGCGCGGCGTTGGCCCCGAGAAAGATCATATACATCTACATCTTGAACATCTGGGCCCAGAAGTTATCGAAAAACGACTACCGGGCATTGCCGAGAGCGCCAGTATTTTTGCCGGTGTCGACGTAACCAAAGACCCAATACCAGTCTTGCCAACCGTGCACTACAACATGGGTGGCATACCCACCAATTACAACGCCGAGGTGTTAACGCTCAAAGACGGCAACCCTGATACGGTGGTAGAAGGACTAATGGCCATCGGTGAAGCAGCCTGTGTATCCGTGCATGGTGCCAACCGACTTGGCTCTAACTCATTGCTCGATCTTGTGGTCTTTGGCCGCTCTGCAGCCAACCGCTGTGCCGAAATCATGACTCCAGGTGCCGAGCACAAGAAAACTTCAGACTCGGTTACCGATGAAATCCTGACCCGCTTCGATAATATTCGTTATGCTGAAGGCGATGTCTCTACCGCAGAGCTTCGACAAGAAATGCAGCGTCTCATGCAAAACCATGCTGCCGTATTCCGTACCGAAGAAACCTTAGCCTCTGGCAGCAAGTTGATTGATGAGTGCGCGAGTAAATTCAGCAACGTCAAAGTGAGTGACCGCAGTCTGGTCTGGAACTCTGATCTGGTTGAAACACTGGAACTGCAAAACCTGCTTGGCAATGCCATCACCACGATGAAGAGTGCGCATAACCGCAAAGAGTCACGTGGTGCACATGCCCGCGAAGACTTTCCCGATCGGCTGGACGATGAGTGGATGAAACACACCCTGACCTGGTTGGACGAAAGCAACACCTTAACCTTCGATTATCGACCAGTGCACAACTACACGCTGACCGATGAAGTAGAATACGTTCCACCAAAAGCGCGCGTTTACTAAGGAATCAGCATGGCCGAATTCAGACTCCCCCTTAACTCACGTATTAAATCTGGCAAGAGCTGGCCTTTACCCGAAGGTTCAAGCAGCAACAGCCGTGAATTCAAGATCTATCGCTGGGACCCGGACAGTGGTGACAACCCACGCTGGGATACTTACCAGGTCGACATGGATAGTTGTGGCGCCATGGTACTGGACGCCCTGCTTTGGATCAAAGATAAAGTTGATGCAACACTGACCTTGCGACGCTCTTGCCGTGAAGGCATCTGTGGTTCTTGCGCGATGAACATCGATGGTGGCAATACACTGGCTTGCACCCAACCCATTGCAGAGATAAAAGGCACCGTCAAGATTTCGCCACTACCTCATATGGAAGTGGTTAAAGATCTGGTACCTGACCTGACCACCTTTTATGATCAATATGCATCGATTGAACCGTGGCTTAAGTCAAACGAGCCTAATCCTGAAAATGCAGAACGCCTGCAAACGATTGCTGATCGCGAAGAACTCGACGATCACTACGAGTGTATTTTGTGCGCTTGCTGCTCTACCTCATGCCCCAGTTACTGGTGGAATGGTGATGTCTACCTGGGTCCTGCAGCACTATTACAAGCACATCGCTGGATAGTCGACAGCCGTGATGACGCCACCAAAGAGCGATTGAGCGAATTGGAAGACTCGTTCAAACTATATCGCTGCCACACCATCATGAACTGCACTCGCGCCTGCCCTAAAGGCTTAAACCCTGCCGAAGCAATTGCAGACATCAAGCGACGCATTGCTACTGCTTGATTCAATGATCATTCATGCCTGAAAACGTCTCAAAGTTACGCTGGCGCTGTCGCCGGGGCATGAAAGAACTGGATATGCTGCTGACAGCTTATCTGGATCAAGATTATCTGGCTGCACCCAGCAGCGAACAGGACACCTTTCATCTACTGCTGGAACAACAAGACCCTGAGATGTATGGCTGGTTTCTAGGCCGTGCCGAATCTGACAATGCAGAACTGCAAGCACTGGTGAATAAAATCGGGCAACGCTTGCAAACGCAATAGCATACCAGTCAATGTCCACCCCAGATCGTTACGAGCGCCAACGCAAACTTCCTCAAATTGGCGATGCTGGCCAACACAAACTAGCTGAAGCAAACGTATTGATTATTGGATTGGGTGGCCTTGGCTCCGCAGCCGCGATGCAACTCGCCAGCTCCGGTATCGGGCATTTGGTACTCAATGATTTTGATATTGTTGAAACACATAATCTGCCGCGCCAACGAATACATCGACCAGCAACCATCGGTGAGTTAAAAACAGAATCTGCCAAACAAACCCTGAACCAACTCAACCCCGACTGTGAAATCAGATTGATATCTCATCAACTTGATGAGCAAGAATTAATCGAAGAGATTAAAAAATCAGAAGTGGTTCTGGACTGCACTGATAATTACGAATCACGATTCATGATCAACCAGCACTGTCATACACTCAAGACTCCGGTGGCCTATGGCGCAGCTATTCGCCTGGAAGGACAAACCAGTTTTTTCTTACAACAAGAAGATACGCCCTGCTATGCCTGCCTATACAACGATAGCGCACAAGCTAATGAAGATTGCGCAGGTGAAGGGGTACTCGGGAGCCTGCCCGCAATCATCGGCGAAATGCAGGCCTTACAAACTATTCTTTATCTGACGGGGAATTTGCACAAAGACGAGCACAAGTTACTGCTATTTGATGCAATCAAACTAAGCTGGCAGGAAATACGTTTGCAACGTAACCCTGCCTGCACAGTCTGTGGTAAGAGTTAATCCTCTGCGGCGACCTCTAGAACCAGGCCAGCCATATCGTCGGTCATTTCTATCTGACAACTCAAGCGACTACGCTCATTAGAGCTGTCTTCAAACTCAAGCATTTCAGCCTCTAGATCATTCGGCCTGCCCACTACCTCGGTCCAGTCCTCATGTACGTGTACATGACACGTCGCACAGGAGCAGCCACCGCCACAATCGGCATCAATACCATCAACATCGGCATCTGTGGCAGCTTCCATTAAACTTCTGCCAATCTTGGCATCTACATCTACTTTTTCACCGTCGGCGGTGACAAACGTTACTAAAGGCATACTATCTCTCTATTTGACCTAAATTAGCGTGCATAACCGTGCCATTGATAACGGCATTGTTCGCACAAAAATACAATGTGGAGGCGATTTCGCCAGTTTCAATCAAACGACCGAAGGCAACATTGCTGGTGATGGAATTTATCACATCCTGATCCTCACCAATATGCCCACGCAGCATTTCTGTATCAGTAAAACCGGGGCAAATACACGCAGTGTGAACCCCTCTGCCTGCCATATCCTGACAAGTAGAGCGCATTAGCCCCACTACCCCGTGTTTAGACGTGACGTATGAACAGGCGCCAGGCACTGCCTTCTCACTTAAAGTAGATCCCAGATACAAGATACTGGAGCCCTCGGACATATACGGCAGCACCAGTTGATTGAGTTGTGTAGGTGCAACCAGATTGACTTGCAGTGATTGCTGCATTTCCAGGTCGTTAACCGTATCCATCGAATCGCTGTAGTGCAGTGCGGCATTGTGTATCAGTACAATCTCTCGCTTGGATTGAATTAAATCGACCAGAGCCGAACCATGTGCAGCTGACCAACCGACATCACTCAAATCAACCGATAGATTACTCGCACCTTCCAAATCCATAGCTGAGCGGGATAGGTTAATGACCTCATATCCTTCAGCCGAAAAACGCTCAGCTGTAGCTCGACCGATACCTTTACTACCGCCCGTAATAATTAATAACTTTTTCATAGTGGTGTCATTTTACAGTGTTGTACTGTTACTGCTACTGCAAATTAGCCTGTAGATAGCTCGCCAGCCGATGAGTCGCTGCGCTCGCTGCATTAGACTGCATTAACAGGCTAATACCAATATCTCCTAATTCAGGAAGCAACGCACTATTCCTGACTTTGACCAATGAATCTGGAACCGTGCTGGTCGCCAGTACAGTAATACCCAAGCCTTCCCCTATAGCCGATTCAATACCGTGCAAATCAGGGATGGTGTATACAATTTTATTTTTAACCTTTGCAACCTTTAATGCAGACATAGCTCTCTTCCGATAAATACAACCCGCTGGGGCAACAATCAAAGGTACCGCACCCTCAAATTCTGGTTTCCTGCGATTGGCCACCCACACCAGCTTTTCTTTTTTAATAAAACCTTCTGCCTCCCGATTAACGTTTTGATGCAATGCCAATACCAGATCATAAGTGTGTTGCTTGAATTTCTTACGTAAATCAACGCTCAGCTCGGAACCCACTTCCAGCGTGACGTCTGGATATTGGCGGGTGAACTTGCCGATGATGCGCGGCATCAAGGTAGTAGCAAACTCACTGGGCAATCCCAACTTCACACTTCCAGTAATTTCCCGGGTCGAGAATTTGTCAAATAACTCATCATTTAATTCAAGGATATTACGAGCATATTCCAGCAATAACTCGCCTGCCGTGGTCAATTCGAATTTGTGTGTCTCACGAGAAAAAAGCTGTTCATCAAGTACCGCCTCTAAACGTTTGATTTGCAGGCTGATGGCGGGCTGTGAGCGCCCTAATATTTCACCCGCTCTGGTAACACCAGCCAGATCATGAACAGTCACAAAAGTGCGCAATAGGTCTGTGGGAAGGTTTCTATAAACTGTCATTAATTTTTTAAATATTTATATAAGTGGTATTAATTTTATTTATCCTAACATAAAGACTAAGATCGCACTATTCTGGTGGTTTAGGGATGGATTTAGCTGATGTCAGATTCTTTACAAACACCGCTGTATGACTTGCACCTGGAACATGGGGCAAGAATGGTGGACTTCGCCGGCTATGCGATGCCGGTTCAGTACCAAGACGGCATTATCAAAGAACATCTGCATACCAGAGCCAACGCCGGCCTGTTTGATGTCTCTCATATGGGGCAGCTTATTATCTCCGGCACTGGCGTCACACAGGCACTGGAACAACTCATACCCATCGAACTGGAATCACTTAAAGATAACCACCAGCGTTATGGACTACTGTTGAGTGAGCACGGCACCATTCTCGATGACCTGATTGTCACACGTAAAACAGCTGACAGTTTTTTTGTGGTTGTTAACGCGGCCTGTAAAGAAAATGACATCGAGCATTTACGCCAACATCTACCAGACGTCATAAAGATTGAGTATTTGCAAGATCAGGCACTACTTGCACTGCAAGGCCCGCAAGCGCATACCGTGCTACAAGATCAACTGGAAGACCTCGAGTCACTTACTTTCATGCAAGGGCGAGAATGCACTGTATTTGGCCTACCCTGCTATGTCACCCGATCTGGTTACACCGGTGAAGATGGTTTTGAGATTTCAGTAACGGCAGAACACGCCGCAGAGTTAGCGAAACACTTACTGGCACACCCAGAGGTAAAACCTGTCGGACTGGGTGCTCGTGATTCATTACGCCTGGAAGCCGGCTTGTGTTTGTACGGCCATGACATGGACACCAGCAAAACCCCCATCGAAGCCGGACTGCTCTGGTCTATTAGTAAATCAAGACGACCTGATAATAACAAAGCCGGTGGTTACCCGGGTGCTGACATTATTGCCGGCCAAATAGAATCTGGCGTAGATAGTAAACGCGTCGGACTCTTAATTGAGGGCCGCGCCCCAGCCAGAGAAGGAGCAGAAGTTATTGACCCGGCTAGTGATAAAGTTATCGGTGTTATTACCAGCGGTAGTTTCAGCCCCTGTCTGGAGCAACCTATCGCCATGGGTTACATAGACCAGTCTTTTGCTAAAGCTGGCACAGTGGTTGAAATCGCTGTACGCAAGAAAAAAATACCTGCTGTGATACACCAACTTCCATTTGTTAAACAAACCTACTACCGCGGTTAACAGAGAATCTTATGAGCGCAAACCTCGCAGACATAAAATCAAAATCAGTTATGAATACTATCGACATTGAAGCCGATCATTTTCACTTCGCCAATCGTCATATTGGCCCCGACAATGACGAACAACAACGCATGCTGGAGACACTGAAACAAACGTCATTGGAAGGTTTGATTGAAACCATTGTCCCGCAGAGCATTTATGATGACTCTCCACTGGATCTGGATAGCGGCATTACCGAGCAGGATGCCTTGGCAGAACTTAAAAAGATTGCCAGCCAAAACCAGGTAATGACCTCAATGATTGGTATGGGCTATCACAATTCCCATACTCCAGGCGTTATCTTGCGTAACGTATTTGAAAACCCGGGTTGGTATACCGCGTACACGCCTTATCAACCTGAAATCTCACAAGGAAGACTGGAAGCCCTGCTCAACTACCAAACCATGATCTGTGATTTAAGCGGCATGGAAATTGCCAACGCCTCATTACTGGATGAAGCAACCGCCGCTGCTGAAGCAATGGCATTGTGCAAACGTATGAGCAAGTCCAAAAGTAATGTGTTCCTGGTTGATCAGCAAACATTACCGCAGACCATTGATGTTCTGAATACACGTGCTCAACACGCCAACATCGAGATTAAATTAATAGATCCTGCGAATGCAGCAGATCATCCAGAATATTTTGGACTATTACTGCAGTACCCGGGTGTAGATGGTGAAATCAATCCATCACCTGCCGCCATAGAGGATGCTCATGCTAAAAAAGCATTGGTTGTCATGGCTGCGGATATCCTTGCTTTGCTGTTACTGCGCTCACCAGGTGAGCTCGGCGCAGACATAGCCATCGGCTCCAGTCAGCGCTTTGGAGTACCCCTTGGTGCTGGTGGACCACATGCCGCGTACATGGCTACCCGCGATAAATTTAAACGCTCATTACCAGGCAGAATGGTTGGCGTCTCGATTGATGCCAATGGCGATCAAGCCTACCGGCTTGCCCTGCAAACCCGCGAACAACATATACGTCGTGAAAAAGCCACCAGCAACATTTGTACAGCTCAAGCGCTATTGGCAATCATGGCTAGTTTTTATGCGGTGTACCACGGCCCAAAAGGCCTCGAAGCAATAGCCAGACAAGTAAACCTGCAAGCCACCATCCTTGGCAACGGCCTGGAGAAGCTGGGTTATGCGCCTCAACAGACACATTACTTCGATACCTTCACGGTCAAGACCAACGAACGCACTGATCAAGTTCATTTAGCGGCTGAAGTGCTTGGTATTAACTTACGTCGTATCGATGACCAACATATTGGTATTACTGTTGATGAAACCACTACCGACGCCGATCTAATAAGTGTCTGGCAAGCATTCGATCAAGACAAGCATCTGGATCTTGAAGAAATTAAAACGAACACCAGCAGCAACATAACCCATGAATATTTGCGCACCGATACATTCCTGAAGCATCCGGTATTCAATCAGCATCATTCGGAAACGCAAATGTTGCGCTATATAAAAACACTCGGCGATAAAGACATTGCACTTGATCGCGCCATGATTCCGTTAGGCTCATGCACCATGAAGCTCAATGCTACTACCGAGATGCTACCCGTGAGTTGGCCTGAGTTCTCCAGCATTCATCCCTTTGCTCCTGCGCATCAGATTACAGGATATCAACAACTGGTTGAGGAACTATCGGACATGCTCTGCACAGTTACCGGTTACGATGCTATTTCCTTACAACCTAATGCCGGCTCACAAGGCGAGTACGCCGGCCTGCTGGCAATCAAGGCATACCATGAAGCACGCTCAGAAATGCAACGCGATGTCTGCCTGATTCCAGGCTCAGCTCATGGCACCAACCCGGCATCAGCACAGATGTGCGGCATGCGAGTCGTCGTCGTGAAATGCGACAATGCGGGTAACGTTGATATAAAAGATTTACAGGAAAAGTGCGTGGAACACGCAGACACTCTGGCAGCTATCATGATCACCTACCCTTCGACACATGGCGTGTTTGAAGAGCATGTGCGTGAGGTCTGCTCGACGGTACACCAGTATGGAGGACAGGTTTATCTTGACGGTGCCAATCTGAACGCGATGGTAGGACTTTGCTATCCCGGTGAATTTGGTGGTGATGTTTCACATTTGAATCTGCATAAAACATTCTGCATTCCTCATGGCGGCGGTGGTCCTGGCGTAGGTCCAGTCGCTGTGGGCGAGCACTTGAAAGACTACTTGCCGGGCCATAACAACATACCGGGTGAGCATGCGGTTGGTGCCGTCGCTGCGGCTGCCTGGGGTAGCGCCAGCATTCTGCCAATTAGCTGGATGTATCTTAAAATGATGGGTCGCGAAGGCATGAAAAAAGCCAGTCAGATAGCTATCCTGAATGCCAACTATATTGCACACAAACTCTCACAACACTACCCGGTGCTGTATACCGGCGAGTCTGGCTACGTTGCGCACGAATGCATTATAGATTTACGTGAGATTAAAACAGCCACCGGTATTGAAGCAGAAGATGTCGCCAAACGACTCATTGATTATGGCTTCCATGCACCTACCATGTCATTCCCGGTCCCGGGCACACTGATGATCGAGCCTACCGAAAGTGAATCATTATCCGAGCTCGATCGCTTCTGCACTGCAATGATCAAAATACGCACAGAGATTGCCGCGATTGAATCTGGCGATACAGAATTGACAGAATCAGTTTTGAAGCATGCTCCACATACAGCCGCAGATATTGCGAGTGATGAATGGACACACAACTATAGCCGAAGCGAGGCGGTGTTCCCTGATGAACGCCTGAAGCAAAATAAGTATTGGCCGCCCGTTGCACGCATAGACAATGCCTACGGCGATAAAAATCTGGTATGTAGTTGCCCGAGTATTTCAGACTACGAATAAGGCTTAACGGGATGCCGTCCAGCTTCGTGTAGTTCCGGTAGTCGGACCGGAATCAAAGATGTAATCGCCACTGATGACAGCCTCATCAATGATGCCATTATAGATAATAGTCACAACGCCAGCCGGGCTGGTTCGCTCCAGTGTCATCTCGATATTGTTATCGGTAATCTCAATCTTGAGTGGATCACCATCAAGATCACCCGCGATTAACTCACCCATTTGCACCAACGTCAGCTCGGATGCTTCCTCACCCATCGGGGTATCAATCAACATAGACCATACCCCGGTCAACAATTCTTCCTCGCCAGCTTCCACCACTTGTTCAGATGCAATTGATTCCTCTTCAATCACCGGAGTTTTAATCTCTTCGATGGCTGCAACAACCGTCGGCACCAGATTCTTGTCAGTGAATGCCGCATAGTCTTGCTGGTAGACCTGAACATTAGTGATACGTGCATTGATGCTGCTTGGCAATATTGAGTATTGGCCCGCTTGATTGACGTTGACGATATTATTTGATTTTTCATCAAGTAATAAAAAACTGCCATTTACTAATGGCGTTAGTCCATGCAAATCAAAAGGCTGCTGCTTCTGATCTAAAAGAGTTAGCTGCTTGACGATCACAGGTTTAACTCCCTCTACATAGGTACCGTTTTTATTAATAGGCAGACTCAATTCGGTAATCGAATAACCATCTGCATCCTTGAGTAATAAAGCGATATCGGCCTGACCAGATATGTCCTCAAGCCATTGTGCATCTATAATTTCCAACTGCTCGG
>CALISW010000069.1 GCA_938041655.1 uncultured Thiotrichales bacterium
AAGCGTTAAGCCCAGAGTCGAAGAATCAGTCACCCAGTGAGCAAAATCTGCATACTCACCCATTTGACCTCCCCACTGCACCACCGAATACACTAACGCACCAAGGATCGTAAAATTAGCCACTATCGCTATCAGACTCAGGCTGAAAAACATACGCGCGCCTTTGTTCTCTTTAACCCAGCGGTGTAAGGCAAAACCACTAAATGCCAGCAGTAAGGTATGCGCCAGTAACTGCAAATAACGCATGGTGTCATTACCGACTTCCCAACCCTGTATTAGAAATACAGAGAGTGAAGCGGTTACGATAATGGCTCCGATTATTCTCATAATCTGTGAGATGGTGGCAAATTGGCTTATGGAATCCATACTCTGCTGCAACCATGATTGTTCAGATGCCATATATTCAGAACGGGTAATTTTAGTGTTACTCATCTTGATCACCTTTGTTGTTCAGAATAGCCTCAAGCTCTTGTTTCAACTGAGCTTCCTGCTCCTGGTCTTCAAACTCGGTGGCAAACAGATCGACTGGTGTATCCAACAATACATCACCAGTGCAAATTTCTGATTCGGTGATAATGGATTCCCAACGATCAAAGGTGTCATCAAGGTTACTCGAGCCCTGAATATTGTTCATTACGCGCGTTGCATCAGCGACTGATTGACGTGACTTCATTTGGTTACGCTGCAAGCTGATCTCTTCCAGCCTGCTGTGGATCTTGCGCACGTTGATGGAAAGTTTTTCTTCCAGCACCCGGTGTTCTTCCAGAGTCTTTTCCAGTTCTGCTATTTTATCCAGACATTGTTGGCGACGACGTAAACACTCAAGAGCGCGCTTCTCATCGAGCTCGCCAACATTTTTGGCTCTGCTTAACCAATCTGACTCAGCAGCATTTAATCCCTGCTTCTGACGACGTAAACGCTCCCCATCTTTCTGAATACGCGCTAAGCGAACTCGTGAGTCAGCTGCCGATTTTCTTATTTCACGAATACCGGCTTCGACCACCGCATCATGATTTTCTACTTTACTCACCATCTCATCGACCGTACCGGCGACGCTGGCTGTAATTCGACTAAATATTTTCATAACTCATACCTCGTTAAAAAGTTGAGCGATGAGTATTGAACCTTAGTGCAATATTTGGGACTTATTTATCTATAGTTCAAAATTAAACGACATAAAGTATAATATAATTATACTTTAAAGACGTGAGTCGCATGAAATGCACTCATGCTTAAGATGTGTCATGAAATCCATAAGAGGCAACAAGATGGCCAGATCCAGTAAGTTAATCCAAACCTTAAAGACACAACTCAAACAACAATCGATCACCTATAGGGTATTGGCGAAGCGGCTTGAGTTGTCCGAATCTGCTATCAAACATATGTTCTCAAGTGGGAATATAAGCCTGAAGCGGATGGATGCTATCTGCGAGGTGCTACAAATAGAATTGAGCGATCTGGCAGAGCTGGCAATCTCTTCTGATAAAAAGATAGACATGCTGAGTATCGAGCAAGAACGAGAGCTGATTGCCGATGAGCGCTTTTTGCTCGTCGCTTTCTGCATAGTGAATTACTGGAGTCTGGAAGACATTATTGAACGCTATACCATTACCGAAGCCGAGTGTATTCAGCATCTCGCCAAGATGGATAGAATGATGATGATCGAGCTGCAGCCAAACAATCGAGTCAGACTGAGAATCAGTAACAACTTTAGCTGGCAAGCCAATGGACCGATTGAAAAATACTTTCGTCGTCAGGTACAAAACCATTTCCTGAATGCGGCCTTTAATCAGGATGCAGAATTACGACTGGTGATGAGCGGCTCCATCTCACGTACCTCACGCTTGAAGATTATCGAAAAACTCAATGCCGTAGGTGAATTATTTAATGAACTAAGCTGGGCCGACCGAAAACTGCCTATCGGTGAACGTGAAGGTACCTCCATGGTGACCGCTATCCGCACCTGGCAATTTGCCGGTTTTGCCGGATTTGAACGAGAAATCTAAACCGAAAGACGAAAACCGAGCTTTTTTAGCTGTATATTCTCTTTTCCAATATTAAAATTGGTTTATAGTAGCAAGGCAATGGAGTGAGACGGTTCATTCAAGGATGAGATTTATAACAACGCCAAAGTATGTTGGCTAGTTAAATTACGCAACGAATGACATGCTTATCCAAAAACACCTAAATATCATCAGCTTTCTCACCGCTGCTGTACTCATGACCACCCTGACACTGGTTAGAAAATACGTCTACCTGCAAGGCCCGCTGATTAAAGGCACACCTGAGATTGGTGGGCTATATATTGTAAGCACTGTCTGCATCATATTTTCTCTGGTACTAATTTACTTGCCACTGCGTAACTTTCAGCATAAATCTGTTCCAGTTTTCAGCGTCAATAACAGCAAACAACACGCTTACTTCTTTGCAAGCATAATCCTTTCGATATCTTTGTCCTTATTACTAGTAATTAATCCTGATTATTTCAATAGCATTTCGTATGAAGACAAATTAATTGAATGGGTGAGTTTTATTTTTCTCGCCATTGGTGTTTGTTTTTTTATTGCATGCATTAGAAATACAGCAACCTTTGTACGATCGAATCCAGTTCAGATAACACTAATATTTTTCCTCGTTTTGTATGCATTAATCGCATTGGAAGAAGTATCCTGGTTCACCAGAGCATTAAACGTAGAAACACCCGAACTGTTTTACGCGAATCACCAAAATGAAATTAACCTGCATAATTTTTTCACAGACTATTCGGAGAACCTCTATTACGTTGGCTCTCATTTATATTTTGTAGCTATTCCTGTGGTCGCCTATTGCCTTGGCGTACAAAATGAAACCAGCCTGCTACGAATTTTTTTAGCTAAACCTCACCTGATACTAATCGCCATGATTGCCAGCGCATACAACTACAACATGTGGAATAGCTTGTTTGTGCAACTTACATTTTTCAGCAGTGTCATCGCACTGTCCTTGTTATATTTAAAGAACAATCCAGATAGAGAAAGATTATATATTTTGCTATTTATTGGCTTCCTGCTTCTCACACAAACCTTGTATCTATGCAGTGGAGAACGTTACCAGCGATTACATGAGATCACTGAATTCAAGGAAATGTTTATTGCACTCACCTTATTCATCTATGCCATGGATATACACACCGAGATTCAATCGATTGATCATAAAAATAAAGTAGAAGGTCAAGCCATATCCCACTGAGCCAGTCTTCATCAGTTCGTGAGCCATTGCTTACTTCGCATTATAGGTGTCACGCTCATTCTTGAAATTGCTACGTTTGTCGGCATCCTGTTTTTACCCGACCTCAGCAATAGTAGGTTGTATACCCAGCAACTTGAAACATCACCCTATGTTCTCAGCCACACAATCGATTACGCCATTAAAAGATTACGCTAGCGATTTAGAAATTCGCAATACTGCGCGACCACGCAATATTGAGGCAAAACCTGCCTGCTGGTCTCAAAACCTGATTGCCGACCTGAAGCATGGTCAATTAACCGAGGTAATACAAAGTCTCTATCAGCACAAGGGTTTTACTATAAGCAACAAGACTTGCGATGAAGAATTTTCGACATTGATTTTTCATGCGGAAAAAGATTCAAGTTACAGCCTGATGTTAGCTGCTGCCTCTCATGCTGAGAGCGTCAGTATCGCTATGGTTAAAAACTTTTGTGATCAAGCCGAGCAGGCTTCATCATCAGAGTCGGTCTTTGTCACGCAAGGAACTTTTTCCAGTGGCGCTCTGGATTATTGCGCACGTAAGCCGGTGACTTTGATATCAAACCGCGAACTGTTGAGTTTGATATTACAGCTGGATGCTACAACGCAAACAGCATTATTGCACCAAGCAACCCTGAACTGATTTCACTAGTTGCAACTACGTACTAGTCAATTCAGCCCTGCTAATTAAAAAGACTATCTTCTTTTCATCTAGGGTAAGATCAGAATCTACCAACATAAGTAGAACAAGGTCTTTTGCATGCCCGAGCCAAAACCCGGCCAGAACCCAGTCCATATTAAACAAGATATTCTTTGGGGTGATATGGATGCCTTTGGACATATCAACAACACCGTATACTTCAGATATTTCGAAGACATCAGAATGGAGTATTTCAAAAAAGCCGGTGTCATGAATTATATGCAAGAACATAATGTTGGGCCGATTCTTGCCAATACTCAGTCTCAATTCAGACTTCCATTAGCCTACCCTGACAACATCACTATCTCGACGTGTGTCAAAGAATTACAGGGAAAACGTTTTACTATGGAATACCAGGTATACAGTAATAATCATAATCAGATAGCAGCAGAAGGAAATGGTCTGATAATTTTCTATGACTATAACCTGAAAAAAAGCTGTGCCGTACCAGATGAAATTAAAAAAACTATCGCTGCACTCGAACACAATTAATATTGGAAAAGTGCATCCAAAGGATTATCTCACTGCGTAACTATACATAATATAAAGAGCTCACAAATCTGGAGAGAATAATGAGTCAACAAGTAAAAGCTGTTATTAGCTGGGCTATCGTTTTATGGAGCAGTTATATTTTTCTGGGTTCATTGCCTTACAAATTCACGGGGCACCCTGATACTCAACATATATTCAGCACTATCGGCAACTGGCTGGGTACTTTTCTGGGTGATGGAATAGGTGGCTTATTTACCAAAGTCGGAGCTTTTGGTGTCGGCGGTTTTGAATTGATTACTTCTCTGGTTTTATTATCTCCAGCACTATTTTGGCTCATCAACAAAGTCGGTGGCAGCAAAATCTATAGTCGTGCTCGAATACATCAAATTGGTGGGCTAATGGCGGCCGTCGTTATGGCTGGCGCGGTATTTTTTCATGTCTTCAGCCCGCTTGGAATCGAAGTACTACATGAAGGAAAAAGCGACGGAGGCTCGCTGTTCAAAGCTGCCGTTTCGGTTTTGTTGGGTGGTGTAATTCTATTTTTTCTTAATCGCAGCAACGATAAAGAATTGACGGCTTGAGTCTTTTTTAAATAACCCCTCGAACTGAATCTATCGACTCAGTATTCGGTTCATTTGTAGCAGCCTTGAGTACCGCTAACGCCATTTCATTGGCAACATCACTAGTTGCACGCCCGGATGTTTCTGAGCGTTGAAAAATCGTTTTAAGATTTTCACCTATGATATCAATGTGCCCGTTCACTAGCTTGCTTGTCGCTTGATTAATGGTTTGGTAATAGCAATCTATAATGCCACCAGCATTAATTACATAATCAGGCGCGTATAAAATATCCAGTTCAGTTAATGACCAACCGGTTTTCTCTTCATCCAACTGATTATTCGCAGCGCCAGCAATAATCCCGGCTTTGATATTACTGATGGTATTTTTATTAATCGCAGCACCCATGGCACATGGCGCTAACACATCCACATCAGCCGTAAGAATCTTTTCCAGGGCAACCGCAGTTACACCAAACTCATCCACTACTCGATTCAAATTAGCTTGATTGATATCAGCCACTACAATTTCAGCACCGGCTTGATGCAAATGCTTAACCAGATGATAGCCAACATTTCCCACACCCTGAATCGCGACTCGAACGCCTTTGAGGTCGCTACCCAGTCGATAATCAACGGCAACCTCAATGCCTTTAAAAACGCCGTAAGCTGTACTGGGAGACGGATCACCACCATGCTCTTCATCACTGTGTATTCCAGAGAGGTGTTTGGTCTTCTCAGCCATGATTGCAATATCAGCCACACTGGTACCTGAATCTTCGGCACCTACATAGCGACCATTCTGGCTCTCTATGAACTCACCCATAGCCAATAACAATTCACGTGTTTTGTCCTGCTGCGGGTTGCCAATAATGACTGACTTGCCACCACCTAGGGGAATGTTGGCTAAAGCTGACTTATACGTCATGCCTTGAGACAGGCGCAACACATCCGTTAATGCCTGCTCCTCATTAGCATATGGGAACATACGACAACCACCTAACGAGGGACCCAGAGTGGTATCGTGCACAGCAATAATCGCTTTCAAACCACTCTGCTGATTGGTATGAAACGCAACTGTTTCGTGCTGATCAAAATCAGGATGCTCAAATACTGTCATTTTCTAACCTGTTTAATTGTTGTTATGCCGCATCAATAAATTTAACCGGCGCAACACTCTCGCCGCGAAATTCATTCAGTAGCCGCTCACGCCTGACTTTCACTTGCTCGATATGCTGGTGCTTGATATGACCATAGCCACGAATCTGCTCTGGCAAGGCACTCAACTCGAGAGCCTGTAGATAGTTATCTGCTACCAAGTCGGTTTCAAGTTCAGCTAATAGCGACAAATAGTCTTCAATTAACTCGCGCTCTAGCCGCCGCTCATTAGTGTAGCCAAACAGATCCAGCTTTGTACCGCGCAAAAATTTTAACCGGGCTAGAAGACTATAGGCTGGCATCATCCAGGCGCCGAAGCGACGTTTTCTAGGCAAACCAGTGTCGCTGTCTTTGGTGCTTAAGAGTGGCGGTGCCAAATGGAATTCAAGCCGATAGCGACCACTAAACTGATTTTCTACTTGCTGTTTAAATTGGCCATCACTGAACAAGCGTGCCACTTCATACTCATCTTTATAAGCCATCAGCTTGTACAGGTTTCTGGCTACACTTTTACTCAACCCGGAATAACCAGTTATTTTGTCTAACTGGACTACTCGATCGAGTTGTCCTTTATAACGGTTGGCATAGGCCATATTCTGATACTGTATCAGACGCTGATAACGATCTTCTATAATCTCATCAAGATCTTCCAATGGAGCAAACGATGTTGGCAGATTAGCCTGATCTTTGACTTCATCAAGATTTATCGCCGCTCTTCTACCCCAGATAAATGCCTGTTGGTTAAACTCGATGGCGACACCATTCAAGCTGATTGCCTCTTCAATAGAATTCGCAGTTACTGGTATCAAACCTTGCTGATAAGCAAAACCCAACATAAATAAGTTACTGGCAATCGAGTTGCCCAATAACCCGGTAGCAATTTTGGTGGCGTTAATAAAACTAACTTTGGCAGCACCTACTTCGGCAGCAATGGTGTCTTGCATTGCCTGCCCGGGAAATTCCAGATCCGGATTACTGACAAAATCGGCCGGTACCGATTTATAAGTGTTTATGATGGCATTACTTCTTTGCAGATTCACTTTCGCCATCGCCTCATCGCCCGAAGCCACCACCAAGTCACAACCTATTAATAAATCTGCATCGCCAGCTGCAATGCGAACCGCGTTGATATCTTCTTGCCTTAGACCGACTCGAACATGACTGACTACGGCACCGAATTTTTGAGCCAGCCCGGTTTGATTCAAGGTCGCACAACCTTTGCCCTCTATGTGTGCCGCCATTGCAATTATAGACGCCAGCGTCAACACCCCGGTGCCGCCAATACCGGTTACCACAATATTCCATGGCTGGTCTTCAATCGAGGCAATCACTGGTTCTGGTAATGCCGGTGTTTGTTGAGATTCAGGTTGTTTGTTTTTCTTTAAAGCGCCGCCCGAGACCGTGACAAAACTGGGGCAAAACCCACTCAAGCAGGAAAAGTCTTTATTGCAGGCGCTTTGGTCAATTTTACGTTTACGTCCAAGCTCGGTTTCAAGCGGCAATACTGACAAACAATTCGATTGCACGCTGCAATCACCGCAACCTTCACACACTTCTGGATTGATGATCACACGTCGATCAGGATCTCGCATGGTTCCCTTACGACGGCGGCGACGTTTCTCAGCGGCACAAGTTTGTTCATAGATCAGAATCGAGGTGCCTTTGACTTCGCGTAATTCTTTTTCTACCGCCAGCAATCGATCCCGGTGGTTAATACTCAAACCATCAAACTTTGCCAACGTGTGTTCATGATGAGCGGGAGTATCTGATACTAACGCAATACGTTTTATACCCTCACCGCGCAGTTGCATGATCATTTGTTCGATAGACAGGTTGCCATCAATGGGCTGACCACCGGTCATCGCTACTGCATCGTTGTATAAAATCTTGTAGGTAATGTTTACATCCGATGCCGCCGCTTGGCGGATAGCCAGCAAACCCGAATGAAAATAGGTACCGTCACCGAGGTTTTGAAACACATGCTCGGTTTCGGTAAAGGCTGCCTGACCTACCCATGAAACACCTTCTCCACCCATCTGGGTAAAGGTTTCAGCTTTGCGATCCCCCTCTTGCCAGGTTCCCATGTAATGACAACCGATCCCTCCCAGCGCACGACTCCCCTCTGGTACCCGGGTGGATGTACTATGCGGACAGCCAGAACAGTAATGGGGTTTACGCTCGAGGCTTCGTTTTGCTTGAGCCAGAGACGCTTCTTTCTGGTCATAAAATGCCAGTCGTTCTTCAATTTTTTCGTCCTGATAAAAACGACGCAAACGTGACGAGATAGCGCGCGCAATCATGGCCGGCGTTAGTTCAGCAAGGTTAGGCAATAAACTTTGCCCCTGTTCGTCAAACTCTCCAATCACCCGTGGTCGTCTTTCAACCGGCCAGTTATATAATTGCCCGGTCAGTTGATCTTCAAGAATAGAGCGCTTTTCTTCAACCACCAGTATCTCTTCCAGACCTTTGGCAAATTCATGGGTACTCACTGGTTCCAGTGGCCAGGTCATGCCAACCTTCAAGACACGCAACCCAATCTCACCGGCTTTACGCTCATCAATACCCAGATCCTCCAGTGCCTGCAACACATCAAGATAGGATTTACCGGTGGTCATGATTCCCAGTCTGGCTTGCGGACTATCAATCACCACATGATTAAGATGATTGACGCGAGCAAATTCACGTGCGGCATAAATTTTATATTTATTAAGTCGTTCTTCTTGATCCAATGGATTGTCAGGCCAACGTATGTGCACACCATCGTGTGGCATTTCAAAATCTTCAGGCAGTACAATATTGACCCGGGCTGGATCAATTTCTGCCGAGATTGCCGAATCCATGTTTTCGGTAATTGCTTTTAGTGCTACCCATGAGCCGCAGTAGCGTGAGAGCTCCCAACCGAAAATTCCCAAATCGAGAACCTCCTGGACATTAGCAGGCGAGAGTACCGGCATAGAAGCACCGATAAAGTTATGTTCAGACTGGTTGGGCAAGGTAGAGGACTTACAGGCATGATCATCGCCAGCTATCGCCAATACGCCACCATACTTTGAAGTCCCGGCAGCATTGGCGTGTTTGATCGCGTCCATACTCCGATCCACTCCGGGGCCTTTGCCATACCACATACCAAACACACCATCGTATTTAGCGCCGGGAAACATATTGACCTGCTGACTACCCCAAACAGCGGTCGCAGCTAACTCCTCATTGATGCCTTCCTGAAATTTAATCTGGTGTGCATCAAGATATTTTTTAGCGCTCCACATCGCCTGATCTACACCTGCCAAAGGCGAGCCACGATAACCCGATATAAATCCGGCGGTATTTAAGCCACGATCCATATCTCTTTGATGCTGCAGTATGGGTAGACGAACCAAGGCTTCTATACCAGTCATATAGGCGCGGGTTGTGTCGAGTGCATACTTGTCATCAAGTGAGACTTTTACTGGCATATAAAGTGCTCCGAATACATTACTGAATGGATATCTGTGAGAACAAAATTCTACCGACTGCAAGCCAGCAGATTTATGTTTTTAGCTGCGCTAAGTGATTGTTTTTAGAATCTAAAAACCTGTTAATTGCGATATTGAGACTAATTATTTCTATATAATTATTATTTATAGGTAATATAGACCTATATCACACTATTAATGACTATGAATAACGAGCTAAGTACACAAGACATCAAAATACTGAATCTTATTCAACAAGATTCCAGCCTCACAACACAGGAAATAGCGGACAAAATTAACATGTCGCAATCACCTTGCTGGAGACGCATCAACAGACTGCAGGAACAGGGTTTGATTAATCGCCAGGTTGCGATTCTGGATCGGGACAAACTCGGCATGGATGTGATTGTCTTTGCCACCGTCAATCTCAACTCACAAGGCAGACAAAATCTGGAGCAATTTGAAGATCAGGTCAAAGAGTTCCCTGAAGTGACTGAATGCTACACCATGGCAGGTGCCTGGGATTATATGTTGAAAATTGTTGCTCGTGATATTCGACACTTTGAAAAATTTGTCCGTAATCACCTTATGCTGCTGGCTAACATTGGCGAAGTACATTCACATATAGCCGTCACAGAAATTAAAAATACCACGGAGTTACCACTGAACTCACAGCTTCGCTAACCTGGTAATATGAAAAAACAAAAAATATATCAAGTGCTGAAAGCACAAGATCAAATACAACAATATCGTTTGTTAGCTTTGCTCGTAATAATCTGTCTGCTACTAACTAGCTGCGGTAATGACAAATTACAAAAGCTCTCCTATGCCGACACCATCCTCGCCTTTGGTGATAGCCTGACTATCGGCGTCGGTGTTGCACAATCAGAAAGCTATCCCAGTATCTTGGCGACACTAAGTGATAGAACCGTAGTTAATGCCGGCATATCAGGAGAGACTACTGCAGAAGGATTGGCCCGGTTCGATGAAGCGTTACGCTCTGCTCAACCTGCATTAGTTTTATTGCTCGAGGGTGGCAACGATATTCTACGTAACATGCCTGCCACTGAAACCAAAAACAATCTTGATCAGATGATCACCATGGCAAAAGCCTTTGGCGCTGATGTAGTACTAATCGGCGTGCCTGAAAAAAACCTGTTCACCAGTGCACATCCCATCTATCAGGAACTGGCGGACCAGCATGATTTACTATTCATTGAAAACATTATCAGCAGCTTAATAAAAAAACCGAAGTTTAAATCAGACTCGGTACATTTTAATGCGGCAGGTTATCGAGTACTGGCTGAAGAAATACATGGCGCTTTAGTAAAGAATGGCGCCTTATAAATGATTAGTACAGCTATCACTAATTCGAGAGAGCAATGCTAACATTCTTAATGGTAGTTGCCATTGCAATTGGCGTCATTGCCGGGGCGCTAGTACCCTTCTGGATATATAGCCGTAACAAGAATAAACCCGATAAAGAATAATAAGCAACAGGTTAACCAACGCTTATGAATTTGTTTGTCTGGCAACTTGCTTACCACCCTGTTCCGAATGAAGACTCATTATCAATTCACCTTTTGCATACCCGTCCACAGCATGTAGTCCATGATGCCTTGCTATCACGGCACTCATGACCTTTGCTCCAGGTCGAAAAACTTTGAGTTGATAAGTATGATCCGCGAGATAAAATGGTTTGTTCAAGTGTTCAGCCATAGCGGTATCTATATCGGAAAAATACTCTCTGGTCTCACCGGCAGCGCCGTGTGTGTGCCACAAGGCAACCAGCTGTGTATTTTTAGGAAAGCGTAATGTAGTCGTGATCCGATCCTCTCCATGTTTACCCGCCATCACTGAATAGTAATATTTATTCGCTTTTTTAAATATTCCACCAATGTATTCCCTGTCTTCGGTAATAGATATGGAATTATATTTACTCGCTGCTGCAACCACTGCATGTAATTCGCTGTCATAACTATCAAGAGAGAACGGTGTTTGCGTTTTAGCTTCCGACTTTGTGTGCCAAAAACCACACATTACGAGTACCGTTAATACCATGATTATAGTTTGTAGACTCATACAGAATTGCTCGATTGCCAGTAACGTAAACAGCATCTCGAAACTCTGCAGAGCTATCCTGAAGATGAGTTGATCGATGTTCCTGAAAGTCGAATGATTAAGTGAAAAAGACTTCGGGAAACCTTCGGATTGAATATTTTGAACCTATAATCAGTAACTTACTGATGTACTAATAATTTGACCGGAAACAGCGTGAACAACCTTGATTCGTTAGAAAATGGCTTTACCCTTGATCAGTGGAGCATTAATCCACTGACTGGAACATTTTCTCGTGGCGGGCATGACACTCATGTAGAACCCAAGGTCATGGACGTATTATTGGCACTGGCACGCCAGTCTGGCGAAGTTGTTAGCAGGCAGGATCTATTGGATGACATTTGGTCTGGGGTGATCGTTACAGATGATGTATTAACTCGCTGTATATCAGAATTACGAACACTGCTCGGGGATACCGGCAAAACCAGAGCGTATATCCGTACCATCCCAAAACGTGGCTACAGTCTGATTATGCCTGTCGGGATAACAAACTCTGAATCACAGCAACCAGAAAAGTTACTTACGAGTAAACAAAATCAGCACAGCCACCAACATAAACCAGCCTCTAAAACCAACCTTATTACCGCCGGAATAACTGTTATCACAATATCCTGTGCTTTGGGTGCCTGGTCCTGGCTAAATATCAAGCAGTCAGAATCAGGAATGATTGATATAGCGTCACTTGCCGAACCATCTTCTGCTAACACCAGTAGCTCAATTAATATCAGATCCGTAGCCGTTCTACCATTTGCAAATTTGAGCGGCGACACTGAGCATGAATATTTTAGCGATGGACTATCGGAAGATATTCGCAATACTTTGATTAATTCAGGTGACGTTCTTGTTGCAGCGAGGACTTCATCAAATGCTTTTAAAAATCGCGCTATGGATGTTAAGGAAATTGCTCGACAACTCAATGTTGATGCCTTACTTGAAGGCACAGTACGAATGATTGATAGTAAATTACGAGTTACTGCACAACTCACGTCTGCTCTAGATGGTTATCCTGTTTGGTCGCAAAGTTATGAACGTGACATTGAAGATAAACTGGATTTACAAAGTACTATTGCTCTAGAGATTGTAACCCGACTATCTCCATCATTGAGTGGTCAAACTGATTTAATAAAAGTAGCAACCAGTAATGTTAAAGCCCATGAATATTATTTGTTAGGCAGACATCATTGGCATCAACGTAACGCCGAATCTCTGGAACAAGCAATTACGCATTTTGATCATGCAATAGAACTCGACTCTGAATATGCTCCAGCGTATTCCGGACTGGCTGACAGTTACGTATTTTCATCAATGTATGGCAACCGTGATTACGACGAAGCACTCTCGCTTGCGCGACGCTTGGTTGATAAGGCGCTGGAACTTGATCCAATGCTGGCAGAAGCTCATGCCTCATTGGGCTTGATTTTGGAAACACAGGGAGACTATAAATCTGCATTAACATCCTATGAGGTTGCTGTAGACCTCAAGCCTCAATATGCGATGGGGCAAATGTGGTTGGGCAATACGTATAACACATTACAACAGGCTAAGAAGGGATTGGAACATCACCAGATAGCTTCTGTGCTGGACCCACTGCACCCTCAGGTTCAGTTTAACTATGTAAATTCATTAATGAATACCGGCGCTTATAAAAAAGCGGAAATGGTTGTTGATTACCTGTTGGAAATCGAAAGTAACCCACTGTTACTTAAAAGCAAACTCATGGTTCATATAAATACTGGCCGTTATGACAAAGTACTGACTACAGCCCTTAGCAACACGTCGAGTAAACTAGTCGGTTCATATACCAACGACAACGTTGCACTTGCGTTTATTTATCTAGGCCGCTTTGAAGAGGCCAAACAAATGTTGCGCAATATGCAGTCAGAAAATAATTATCAACTCAACAGTATGCTGGCAATTGCAGAACGCGACGCCAACGCACTCAGAGAAATCGCGCAGTATATTAAAGGACAACCGGATATCAAGAAGAAAATGTTCCAGATCGATGGCTGTGAATCCCTTTCTACTGAACACTTGCTAATTCAAGCTGACTTTATAGAGAAAAACCATGAACAAGTAGTTGAACGCAGCACACAATTACTGGAAGCACTGGGAATCATCGGAGCTCAATGCCCATGGCAAGGAAATAACACGCTTGCCTCCGTTGTTAATTATCTAGTTGCCAGTTCTCAGGCATTAAAATTACCCACAGATAGCTACGAAGGCTATGTAAAAACAGCCAGAGAAGAATTTACAAAACTGACTGAAAACGGGTGGGATGATCCAAACATGCGGATCATTGAAGTCACTTTAGCGCTCTTAACCAATCAATTTCATAACGCAAAAGATTTACTCACAGAAATGCAGCTTGGGAATGTATATACCTATGGTATGTTGAGGTTTGAACCAATATTCGACGTTATTAGTGACAACGCTGAGAGCGCCAGATTACTCGCTCTGAGTAAACCTAAATTTGACCGAATGGTATCGCAAACCAAAGGAATCGAGTTGGCAAAACTTGGTTTGTAATAGTCTGTTGGCACAAGCTATCCATTTTCCACTTACCTCACTAATCGCGAACCAATGCCATCATTAATAAAGAGAAATCTGATGCAGTTATAATTTCTCAGATACCCGTCTATGTTAAGCTGCTGACGTGTAAAGCAGCAAATCCTCAGGTCACGCATGAATAAACTACTCGGTGTAATAATGACAGCATTGGCGTTTTCGCTAGTGGTTGCTGTCTGTTATCTGTGGGGTTACTGGGGGACCTTTGACATCGACATTATGTATTATCTCGATCTGAGTGAGCTTATCGTGATGTCGGCCGTACCCTTACTAGGTATTTGTGTGATGTTAATACTCTGCATTTCCATTTCATCAATATTGAATATCGATAGTACTGCGGCTGCTAACTCATCTGTACTTGGCAGCTTCTTAAGGCCTGAGCTGATTTATAGCATTAGCCTGCTCGCTATCATTATCATCGTTATTATCGGCGGGACTGCACAATGGTTATTGCTGGCAATTCCATTTGCACTTTTTCTAACAACGTTCATTGTGGCTAACGGTAGTATCTTTAACAAAATCCTGGAAAATCGCGAATTATTTTTCGTGGTGTTAATAGCCACTATGCTGCCCTCTCTAGCTTTTGGATATGGTAAAACGCAAGGGCTACAGATTGAAACGGGCTCAAAATTTCAACAAGCTGTATTGAGTAGCCATTCTGAACTTGGCAACAGAAGCGATCTTCGCTATCTCGGCAAAGCCGGTGAACACATTTTCCTGTTAGATGGTACAAACAGAGAGCTAATCATTACCGCGCAGAACGAAAATCAACAACTCATTCTCAGCAAAGCCAGCCTTGAGGAAGAAAACGCTCCGGCTGAGTAACTCTCCTGCCGGAATAAAAGGCTTTCGGGCTTACCATTCAAGCGCAATACCTATTATAATCGGTTCATTCTCGGGGCGGGGCGAAACTCCCCACCGGCGGTAATCGTGCAAACGTAGCCCGCGAGCGCTTCCTTACGGAAGGTCAGCAGATTTGGTGTAATTCCAAAGCCGACGGTTAGAGTCCGGATAAAAAGAGAATGTATCCAACGTCACTTCTGTGGCGAAGGACTGCATTGCCTCCCATGTACTAATTGAGGCAAAAATGAATACCAAAGTACGTCTACCCAATAATAAAAAAATCGCATTTATTCAAGCAAACTGGCATCAGGAAATTGTCGGTCAAAGCCGAATCGCATTTTCCGAGCACTTAACTAGCACCTCAGAGATTAATGCTGCAGATATCGAAATCTTTGATGTGCCTGGCAGCCTGGAAATACCACTGCTATGTCAGCGACTCGCACAAACAAATCAGTATGAAATAATTATCGCTGCAGGGCTAATTGTAGACGGTGGCATTTATAGACATGAATTCGTCGCTACCACTGTACTTGATGCCATGATGCAGGTCCAACTGAAAACCAATGTACCCATACTATCGGTTGTTTTAACACCGCAGGAATTTGATGAAAGCGAAGAGCGCCTTGAATACTTCTATAAGCACTTCAGCATTAAAGGTAAAGAGGCGGCTGATGCTTGCCTGCAGGTAATTGAAAACTCCAGTTCATTTGATTGATATTTTACAAGTAAAACACAGCCCTCATGCATTACCGCAAGGGCCAGTTAACCCTGACTTGGCGTATGATGTAGATCGCTACTAAATGGAATACTTATTATGATCTACCCAATGTTTGCAATGGTATTACTGACATTTGTAGTGGGTGGAATAACGTTTATAGCTCGCATCAATAGTGTTAAAAGCGGTGCGGTTAAAGCGCGTTATTACAAAGTTATGCAATCAACTGATGTTCCTGAAGCACTGATTCAAAAATCCAACAATTTTAATAATCTGTTTCAGATACCCACTTTATTCTATGCGGCGGGTTGTTTGATTATATCGCTGGGGATAGTTAATCAATCCGCCATTGTTTTAAGCTGGTTGTTCGTTATAAGTAGGATAGTACATAGCTATATACACATTACTTATAACCATATTCTGCATAGAATTTATGCCTTTATGGCTGGCAACCTGTGCATCTTACTATTGTGGATTTATATCCTGATCAACACACCAACCTTATAAATCAGTAGGTTTGTGTTGGCGTAGCCAGATCACAAAATCACTGTAACCTGTCGTTTATCGGTTTATATCTACCCTTGAATTAATCCAAACCAACACCATTTATCATAAAGAAACAATCTAATTGAGAAGTTAGCGTAAAGTAATATGATGAATGAAAATACGACTATAGATCCAATCCGTGTTATCGGTGAATTCAGAGCTGTCAGTGGTGCAGAAACCAAGGTAATGCAGGCACTGACCCAATTACAGCAACCCAGCTTGCTGCAACAAGGTTGTCTGAATTTTCAAATTCAACAAGATGATAACGACCCGCAAAATTTCTTTGTAGTATCCCAATGGGATAGCGAGGACAGTCTGCAAGACCATTTTGAGTCTGAAGATGTCCTTGGTTTTTCACATAAAGTGAACGAAATAGTAGAAAGTGCTGTTGTTAATACGCTTGACCGATTAAATTAGACATCTCACAATAAAAATACAGCATAGACTGTGATTTTCAGGAGTTAAGATGCCGTTTTTTACGTTTATATATTACTGCTTCGTTATATGGGTAATGTTTTCAATACTTACCTTTCCGCGAATGCAGATCGAAAAGAAACTGATCCTGTGTTTTTTCACCTATGCCTTTCCAGGGCTTGGGCCACTGATAGGTTATCATTTCCTCAAACGCCATCGTGATCGTGAAATTCGGCGCATATTGCGCGAGCGAGAAGCTTATCGCCGCCGTAGTCGCTATGCCGAGCCTCCAAGACGTGTTCGTAACGTTCCCGTAAGAGGACAAGAACCGGTTCGTAAACGCAGACGCCCGCAACCTGTGGCTAAACAACCAGTACGCGATCCGGATAACCTTGATGTTCGCAAAGATACTGAAGCGCTGGATGGTTTGCTTGAAGATGGCGTTCAAGATGAAGCTACACAGTATGAGTTTCGTGAGCTCAAAGAAAAGCATGATGTACTGCGTGAGCTTGAGCATGAGTCGGTTGAAATATCAGGCTCACGTAAAGTTCTCGGTACTATCGCTTTGATCGTAGTGGTTGCCTTACAAGTTGGCGTCATCTGGTGGGCTGCCAGTAAATACTTCGCATAAAAAAAGGGCGCATGATGCGCCCTTTTTCGTTTTCAAGAGTGTGAGAACTCTATTTTTTTAGCTGGGTAATTTCCTGTTGCAGATCTTTAATTTGCTCGTGTTGCTCTAAGGTATATAACGTTAGCTCTTCTACCTTTTGCAGCAATGTCGTCGCAAAGTTATTCAAATCCAAACCATCTGTTTTCATCTCTTGTGCAGATGGAACATCGGGCAAATGCTTGTTAGCGTTGATAAAGTCACTGACCTGATCCAGTTTCGGCAACTGATAATCAGATTCAAATACAAAGTCAGCCGTTTTAATGGCTTTACCCATAACCCTGATCGCACCTTTGTTGCCATCGAGTTTTATAGTTGATTTGTTCTTGTTGTTCTTGATAAAGATCTCGCCATCCGACGCACCACCACCCAATGTTAACGTCGCGCTTTTACCATTGACCTGAAAAGTCTTGGCACCGGCACCGTTATAAGCACGGATTTGACCATCATGAGCTTCCAGCTCTACACGGGTTTTACCGTTAGAGGTCATCAACCAGATATCACCGTCATGGCCGTTACCACCCATACCCATGTTGCCATTACCACCATCGACATGAATCGTTTGCTTGCCTTTGGTATTGAGCAAGGTCAAATCACCTTGCGAACCAGATCCACCCATAGTCAAATTACCGTTGCCACCATCGATATGAACAGTTTGCTTGCCTTTGGTGTTGAGTAGCGTGACGTCACCTTCTGACTTGCTACCGCCCAGAGTAATGTTGCCATTACCACCGTCTACATGAACGGTTTGCTTCCCCTTGATATTGAGCAAGGTAACATCACCTTCTGAACCCGCGCCACCCATGGTCAAATTACCGTTACCACCATCTACGTGTACGGTTTGTCTACCAATCGGGTTTAATAATGCAACATCGCCTTGTGAACCAGCACCACCCATGGTGATATTTCCGCCACCACCATCGATATGGACTGTCTGCATACCTTTAGTGTTTAGGAGAGTTACGTCGCCCTCTGACTTGTTTCCACCGAGGGTTACATTTCCGCGGCCACCATCCAGATGGACTGTTTGCATGCCACGATAGTTACGCATACCAATGTCACCACCGGAACCATTTCCACCCAAGGTAATGTTACCGTTACCGCCATCAATATGTACGGTCTGTTTGTTCTTGGCATTACGCATACCTATGTCGCCTTGTGAACCACCACCGCCAAGCGTGATGTTGCCATCACCACCATCAATATGGATGGTTTGCTTGCCTTCGGCATTTTTCATGCCAATATCAGCCTCGTGACCGTTTCCACCCATGTTGATATTGGCATCGCCGCCATCAACATGAATCGTATTTTTACCTGATAAATCACGCATGGTGATATCACCACCATGATTATTCCCACCTAGTGCCAGGTTGCCGGTTTGTCCATTGAGAATGACAGAATTCTTGCCATCCTTGTCGTGTAACATAATTTTCTTAAACTTGTTCGCCATCGGTTCAATCTCCATTTGTTGTGCTGGTTTTTTCGTAAACATAAAGTAATCACTTTATGTGCACACGTCCATAAAAATATTATTAAGTATTGTGATTTCTATTTGGCTTTATAACATCTTCGTATCAATCGCCACACTAAATTACATTTATAACATCGCGACCAATACAGAAACGAAATATGAAGTGCTAATTCGTTTGTTGTTCGAGTTGTTTGCGTTGTTCTTCAGCTGCATCCTTAATACTTTGCTCCAGTTCTTTAGCCTTATCCAACGCCTCTATCTGAGTATCCAGCACCCCTTCTTCTTCAGCACTGCAGGCAATTAATAAACCGAAAAGTAAGATTATTATCATAGCTTTATTGTTCATATATATTTCCCAGTCATAAAAATTTAATTGATAATTGATATTGCAGTCACAGCTGCAGCAACAGTAAGCAAGCTAGCGAAGAACCATATATAAAACATACAATAGGTAGACACTCTGAAAACCGCAGCAATTCGTGACTGTGGTAACGTATAACGCAGCATTTTGTAGAAATAGTAAACCACCAACAGTACTGCGTAGGTTTTTAGCCAACTCACAAAGGAATACATTTCAACCAGATCAAACAGTTTACTTAAAGTTAGCACTATCAGAGAAAAACAAAATACAAAAGCATGAAAATGAACCAGCATCAACAAGTGTTCAACAAAGTACCGTTTTGAGAACAGGTGCAGCAACCAACTGACCAATGCCATCAAAGGTAATAATATGAGCATTAGTATGGGTGCATGACTAAACACGTCATCCAGAAAACGCTGTTTACCTTTTTCTGTATTAAATTCTTCTAAAAAACTTTCTGCTTTATTCCGCCAAGCATCTTCATCCATAAAGCCTGGAATATTTATCTCCAAATCCAATTCATCTGGCTCGATTTCTGTAACTTGATTCTCGGACTCATTAGATGGGGCAGAAAAAGCATTACTTTCAAATATGACGTTGTCGCCAGTAGTCAAATACCCACTCATCAAAAAGAAGATAATCGACAGAACCAAATACAATCTCAAAGGCGGCGTGTAGTGTGCTCGCTTACCCGACAAATACTCCGCCGTCAGAAACCCCGGTCTGGTTAATAATGGAAACACAGTTCTCCATACCCGCGCATCCCAATTAAACAAACCACCCAACAAATCTTTGAATAATTGCCATAAAGACACTATCTGGGTTTCATGCCGCTGCCCGCAATTGGCACAGTATTGATAATTAGCCAGCAAGCCACAATTGTCGCAAGTGCGCTCAGCTTTGCTAAATGCTGGAGATAGAACCTTGCCGGTCATTCTCAAGGTCTCACACTGTTCAGTTAAAACCTGTTTGGCATCATCCGCATATTCAGAAAAATAATGATCCAGATCAGTCTGACTGTTAAGTGCATATTGTGTTATCCACTCGGTTCGATCCTGTTGCTGTTCACCAGCATAAACATCGGCACTGA
>CALISW010000070.1 GCA_938041655.1 uncultured Thiotrichales bacterium
CACACTCAAGACAGTCGGGCATAGATCTGCCTTATACCGCTAATACTTCTTATATTAATACGATTGCTCGTCACAAAGAAGCCAAAAGTCCTGGCGACCATGAGATCGAGTGGCGAATTCGTTCCTGGATACGTTGGAATGCGATGGTCATGGTGGTTAAGGCGAACACGATTAGTTCAGAGCTAGGTGGGCATATAGCCACATTTGCCTCAGCAGCCACTTTATATGATGTCGGTTTCAATCATTTCTGGCGTGCGCCTGACCATAAACACGGTGGAGATCTGATTTATTATCAGGGCCACTCAGCGCCCGGCATGTATGCGCGGGCATTTCTCGAAGGGCGATTAACGGAACACCAGCTTGATAATTTCCGTCAGGAAGTTGATGGCGAAGGTATTTCTTCCTATCCGCACCCTTGGCTTATGCCAGAGTTTTGGCAGTTTCCAACTGTTTCGATGGGTCTTGGACCATTGATGTCGATTTACCAGGCGCGTTTTATGAAATATCTGCAGGATCGAGGTGCTGCGAATACGACTGATCGAAATGTGTGGGCTTTTGTTGGAGACGGTGAAGTTGATGAGCCTGAAACGCTCGGAGCAATTTCTTTAGCCTCTCGTGAGAAGCTGGGTAATTTAATCTGGGTAGTAAATTGTAACTTACAGCGTCTCGATGGGCCGGTGCGTGGTAACGGCAAGATAATTCAGGAATTGGAAGCGGTGTTTCGTGGTGCTGGCTGGAATGTAATTAAAGTTATCTGGGGTTCTTACTGGGATAAATTGCTGGCGAAAGATGATAAAGGTTTGTTGAAGAAGCGCATGCTGGAAACGGTTGATGGCGAGTTCCAAAACTATAAGGCAAAAGATGGTGCTTACGTACGCGAACATTTCTTTGGTAAGTACCCTGAACTCAAAGCCATGGTTGCTAATATGTCTGATGACGATATTTGGCGATTAAATCGTGGTGGTCATGATCCACATAAAGTCTATGCGGCCTATAAAGTAGCAGCGGAGAATCATGATCAACCGACTGTAATTTTGGCACACACTGTTAAAGGTTACGGCATGGGTTCGGCGGGAGAGGGGCAGAATCGAACGCACTCACAGAAAAAGCTCAAAAAAGAAGAGATGCTCTACTTTAGAGATCGTTTCAATATTCCGTTAAGTGATGAAGACGCGGCGGCCGGCAAGTATTTCCAGCCAGAGCAGGATAGTCCCGAGATGCAGTACTTGCACTCAAGACGTAAAGAGCTGGGCGGGTATTTACCCAGCAGAAATTCGACAGCCGCGCCGCTGGATATTCCCAAGCTTGATGTGTTCTCAAAAATTCTGGATGGCAGTGGTGAGCGTGAGATTTCTACAACTATGGCTTACGTGCAGATGCTCTCGATACTTTGTAAAGATAAAAAGATGGGCAAGTTTGTAGTGCCTATAGTCCCGGATGAGGCACGTACTTTTGGCATGGAAGGGTTGTTCAGGCAGCTCGGCATTTATTCATCCGTAGGTCAGTTGTATGAGCCCCAGGACAAAGATCAGGTGATGTTCTATAAAGAGGACAAGTCAGGTCAGATACTGGAAGAGGGCATTAATGAGGCCGGAGCATTTTCTTCATGGATTGCGGCAGCCACTGCCTATAGTTCGCACGCTGTAAATATGGTGCCGTTCTATATTTATTATTCGATGTTCGGTTTTCAACGCATCGGAGATCTGGCATGGGCGGCAGGAGATATGCAAGCCAGAGGTTTTCTGATTGGAGCAACTGCCGGTAGAACCACGCTGGCAGGCGAGGGGCTGCAACATCAAGATGGTCACGGCATGGTACAGGCTGGGTTGATTCCAAACTGTGTCAGCTATGACCCCACCTTTGGCTATGAAATGGCGGTCATCATTCACGATGGTCTGAAGCGCATGACGGTTGATCAGGAAAACATTTTTTATTACATCACTGCGATGAATGAAAATTATGTTCAACCAGCAATGCCAGCTGGTACTGAAGAGGATATTGTCAAAGGTATTTATCAATTCTCAAAAGCCAGCAAAGGTAAGTTACGCGTCCAGCTGATGGGGTCTGGAACGATCTTCCGTGAGTGTATGGCAGCAGCAGAGTTGCTTGAAAAAGACTGGGAAGTGGCGGCTGATTTATGGAGTGTCACCAGCTTTAATGAACTTGCAAGAGAAGCCAGAGATATAGAGCGCTGGAATATGCTCAATCCGTCCAAGCGACAGAAAGAAGCACATGTGACCAAAAAGCTGAAGGCAAATAATGGTCCATTTATCGCAGCAACTGATTACATCAAAAGCTATCCCGAGCAAGTCAGGCCATTTATACCAGGTGCATATAGTGTGCTTGGTACCGATGGTTTTGGGCGTTCGGATACGCGTAAGCAGTTACGCAAGCATTTCGAAGTCAATCGATACTATATTGTGATTGCTGCCTTGAAAGCATTAGCAGATGAAAAGCAAATTGCAGCCAGTGATGTATCCAGTGCAATCGAGAAGTATGAGATTGATCCTAATAAACCTAATCCACTCTACAGCTAGGGAGAATATCTTATGGCAGTAGAAAAAATACAGGTACCCAATATAGGTGATTTTGACGCCGTCGAGGTTGTGGAAGTATTGGTCTCGGTAGGTGACGTGGTGGCGGAAGAAGATTCGTTAATCACGGTTGAGTCCGATAAAGCCTCGATGGAAATTCCATCGCCAATGGCGGGAACGATTAGTAGTATCAAGGTGTCAGTTGGCGATACCATTAAACAGGAAGATCTAATTCTTGAGCTCGATACATCTGGCGCTGTAGAACAGGTGCCCGTAGTAGAAGTAAAAGAGCCTGAGCCGAATGCAACGCCAGTTGCAGCAAGCAGTGGAAAAATCGAAACTATCACGGTTCCTGATATCGGAGACTTTGAAGCGGTAGAGGTTATTGAGGTGTTGGTTGCTGCTGGTGATGTTATCGATGAAGAGCAATCGATGATTGCAGTTGAGTCTGATAAGGCCTCAATGGAAATTCCAGCGCCAGCCGCTGGTGAGGTCAAGGCGCTTAACGTAAAAGTCGGGGACACCATTAAGCAGGGTGATCCTATTCTGGATTTGGCGCTCATGTCAGTAGTGGCAGAGCCCACACAAGAAGAGTCGGCTCCGGCAGAAGTTGTTGAGAATACTCAATCTACCTCAGCACCAGCAACGCCCAAGCCGCGCTCATCGCCAACCGAAAACATATCAACTTCAGTTTCCCATCAGGCATACGCTTCACCATCGGTGAGAAAGTTTGCTCGTGAATTGGGTGTTGATTTGCACAAGGTTACGGGCACAGGTAGTAAAAACCGTATCCTCAAAACAGATGTTAAAGAGTTTACCAAACAGGTTATGAGCACCGGTGGTGCTGGTACTGGTGCGGGTCTGGGTATTGAAGCATTACCGGCGATTGATTTTAGTGAGTGGGGTGAAATAGAGACCAAGCCGCTTACCAAGATTAACAAGCTAACCGGGCAGTTCCTGAGGCGAAACTGGCTCAGTGTTCCGCACGTTACGCAGTTTGACGAGGCGGATATTACGAACTTGAACATGTTTAGAAAGTCGATGGTTGATGAGTATAAAGACAAAGGTATAAAAGTGAGTTTGCTCGCCTTTCTGATGAAGGCGGTAGTTTCCTCTTTGCGTGAGTTCCCGCGCTTTAATAGTTCACTTGATCAGAGTCAGGAGAATCTGATTCTTAAGAAATATTTTAATATTGGTATCGCGGTTGATACGGTCGATGGCCTGGTTGTGCCAGTGATCAAAGATGTCGACAAAAAGACCATTATTGAAATAGCGGAAGAGTTATCAGAGATGAGTGAAAAGGCACGCAACAAAGCCTTGCGGCCTTCCGATATGAAAGGATCCTGTTTTACTATTTCGAGCCTGGGCGGATTGGGTGGTACTGCGTTTACACCAATCGTAAATTTGCCAGAAGTCGCTATTTTGGGAGTTTCTCGATCTAAAATGCAGCCGGTCTGGAATGGTGAGGAGTTTGAGCCACGACTGGTTCTACCATTATCACTTTCTTATGATCATCGTGTCATTGATGGCGCTGACGGCGCGCGCTTTACTACCTTTTTAAGTAAAGTTCTATCAGATACGCGGCGTTTACTGTTATAGAGTTTTTCATAACAAAACTAATATGAAAAATCGAATATCAAGTCTTTACATTTATCGGCGAGCGCCTAGACTAGGCGCATTGATTAAATAGCAACAGAGAAAAAAACAGCATGAGCGAATCAAAATACGACATCGTAGTACTTGGGTCTGGCCCCGGTGGTTACACCGCTGCATTCAGAGCAGCTGATCTGGGTAAAAAAGTGGCGCTAATTGAGCGCTATGACAACATTGGTGGTGTCTGTTTGAATGTTGGTTGCATACCTTCTAAAGCTCTATTGCACACTGCCGAGGTGATTAACGAAGCATCACATTTTTCTGATATCGGCGTGACTTTTGGCGAGCCAAAAATTGATATAGATAAACTGCGTGCGCATAAAGATGGTGTTATCAACAAGCTTACCGGAGGCCTGGGTGCGCTTGCCAAGCAGCGCAAGGTGGATGTGATACATGGTTATGGTAAATTTGTTTCTGATACCTCAATCCAGATTGAGGGCGGTGCTACGGTTTCATTTGATAATTGCATAATTGCGGCTGGTTCATCGGTCACGAAATTGCCATTTATTCCCTGGGATGATCCACGCGTAATGGATTCGACGGGAGCATTGGAGCTTGAGAATATTCCCAAGAATTTATTAGTCGTTGGTGGCGGTATCATTGGTCTGGAAATGGCAACTGTTTACCACGCTCTTGGTTCAAAAGTAACGGTGGTTGAATTGGCGCCCGGTATCATGCCTGGTGTAGACCGAGACCTGATTAAAATGTTTGAAAAGGCGGTTAAACCACGCTACGAAAATATTTACACCAGCACAAAAGTCACCGAAATCAAGCCCATGAAAAGTGGTCTCAAGTGTACTTTTGAGGGTGATAAAGCGCCTGATAATGAGACCTTTGACAAGGTGTTAGTTGCGATAGGGCGTAACCCGAACGGTAAGGCGATCGATGCCGATAAAGCCGGGGTTAATGTTGACGAGCGCGGTTTTATTGCCGTCGATAATCAGCAGCGTACCAACGTTCCTCACATCTATGCCATTGGCGATATTGTTGGGCAACCAATGCTTGCTCATAAGGCTGTGCATGAGGGTAAAGTGGCTGCCGAAGTGATTTGTGGTCATAAGGCATTTTTTGATGCCAGCACCATCCCGTCAGTTGCTTATACCGATCCTGAAGTTGCGTGGTGTGGTGTCACCGAAGAGCAAGCTAAAGAGCAGAACATCGAATACGAAAAAGGTGCATTCCCATGGGCGGCTAGCGGTCGTGCTTTAAGCATGGGTGCTGAAAATGGCTCTACCAAGATTTTGTTTGACAAGAAAACCAAGCGAGTCATAGGTGCTGGCATTGTTGGGAAGAATGCCGGTGAACTGATTGCCGAGACAGTGCTGGCGTTAGAGATGGGTGCAGACGCGGTAGACCTGGGTCTTACTATTCACCCGCATCCTACGCTTTCCGAAACTGTTTGTTTTGCAGCTGAGATGGCAGAGGGTACGATTACCGATTTGATGCCGCCTAAAAAGCGTTAGCTTTAAATGCTGGGAGTTTCGTAGGCGCGACCTTCGTTGCCAGCCGTAATGCCGCGCACATAAATTTCAATGCGGCGGTTCAAGGCTTGTTGGGCTGGATTGTCATTCGGCATGATAGGCTGATGTTCGCCTTTGCCAGCACTAATCAATCGCTCTGGCTGTATGCCTTTACGTTGCAAGTGATTGGCAACCACCGTTGCTCTTTTTTCTGAAATGGTCAGGTTGGTCTGATCTGATCCGGTACTATCTGTGTGCGACAGAATATGCACAATACTGTTCGGTTGTTGTTCCATGACGCTTGCAATCCGGTCCAGTACAGACAGGATGGTTTTGTTGAGGCGCGTATGCCCGGAGCGGAACGCATCATCACCGCTAATGGTTAATTGCAGCGTGTCACTTTGTGTTTTGCGCAACTCAACTTTAGAGTCAAATAACTCATCACTGAGTGCAGCGCTTAATTCATCTTTGATGGTGTCAACATAGCGACTGGTTTCTATCAGTGCTTTAGCATTAGGGTCTTGCTGGGGTACTGGCGCTGATTCACTTTCCGGATAGGGATAGCTTTGTTCCGCACAGGCGCTGATGAATGTGCATAGCGTGACGATAATTATCAATGGTAAAGTCGTGCGTACGTAAGACATAGTATGTTCGCGTTCTTGAGTAACGCGACAGATATATCACACTATATTAGGTTCTGGTTCGAGCTCGATCCCAAATTTTTCGTGAACTGCATCTCGTACCCTTTCTGCAATGGCTAAAATGTGACTGCCTTTGGCATTTCCATGGTTCACAATGACCAGAGCATGCTGCTCGGAAACGCCGGCATCACCTTCTCGATACCCCTTTAAACCGCAGCTTTCGATTAACCAGGCGGCTGAGATTTTTTGCTTGTTATCATCAGCGTTATACAGTGGTAATTGCGGATATTGTTGCTGGAGTTTTTTGGCAGCTGCAGTATCTATCATTGGGTTTTTAAAAAAGCTGCCCGCATTACCAATTTCGTTGGGGTCGGGTAACTTATCTTGACGAAGATCGATAACGATATCCGCAATTTTTTTAGCATTCGGTGTTTGTGAGCCAAGTACGGATTTAATGCCCGCATAGTCCAGTCGCCAATCCGCTTGAGTAGGTAACGTCAGTCTTACTTCTGTGATTATGAGCTGTCCCGGGGACTTGGATTTAAACACGCTGTCTCTATAGCTGAACTGACAGTCACTCTTGTTAAACTCTTTGGTTTTCCCGGTGCTGATTTCATACGCGGTCAAGGAGTCAAAGCGTTCATCCAGTTCTATTCCATACGCACCTATATTCTGAATTGGCGCAGCGCCTACTGAGCCTGGTATCAAGGCGAGGTTTTCAAGCCCGGGCCATCCATGCTCTATCGTTTGCATCACCAACTGATGCCAGTTTTCTCCGGCGGCTGAACGCACGATTCGTCGTTGCTCATCCTGGCTAAAAGAAATGCCTGCGAGGGCAATTCTGGCCACCAATCCGTCAAAGTCCTGGCTAAGTAGTAGATTGCTGCCGCCACCTAAAATCAGTAGGGGCTGGTTATGGCTGTCTATAAATTCACTGAGTGCTAGCAGATCGGACTCGGAAGTAACCATGGCAAAGTACCGCGCTCGCTGCTCTACACCAAAGGTATTAAACGCTTTTAGCGAGACATTTTCCTGAATTTGCATGCACTGTGTTGCTTGATTCCGAGACACACATAATAGCACTAAATATTCTTGTCAGAGGGTGTCAGCGAGCCGTAACACTCAGGTATAATTTGATTATTCTAGAATCAGATCGAATGGGGAGTACATGTCCAAGTCGGATATTAACAAAGTCGTGCTGGCATATTCAGGCGGGCTCGATACAGCAGTGATTGCCAAATGGTTACAAGATGTCTACGACTGTGAAGTGGTGACATTTACTGCAGATATTGGTCAGGGCGAAGAAGTAGAGCCGGCCCGTTCCAAAGCTGAGGCTTTGGGTATCAAGGAAATCTATATTGAAGACCTGCAGGAAGATTTTGTCAGTAACTACGTTTACCCCATGTTTCGAGCGAATGCGATTTATGAAGGTGAATATTTACTGGGCACTTCAATAGCAAGACCATTGATAGCAAGACGCCTGGTGGAAATAGCAAACGAAACCGGCGCGGATGCAATTTCGCATGGTGCTACCGGTAAAGGTAATGATCAGGTGCGCTTTGAGTTAGGCGCCTATGCTTTGAAGCCCGGGGTTAAAGTTATTGCACCCTGGCGTGAGTGGGATTTAAATTCACGTGACAAATTAATGGCCTACGCTGCCGAACATAAAATCCCGATTGAGCAAAAACGAGGCAAAAAATCTCCTTACTCAATGGATGCGAATTTACTCCATATTTCTTATGAGGGTGGTCAACTCGAAGACCCTTGGTGTGAGCCTGAAGAATCAATGTGGCGTTGGTCAGTTTCTCCGGAAGCCGCGCCAAATGAGGCTGAGATACTCGAGTTGACCTATGAAAAGGGTGACATTATTGCTATTGATGGTGAGGCGATGACGCCGGCTACCGTTTTGGCAACGCTCAACAAGCGTGCCGGTGCGCATGGTATAGGTCGGCTGGATATTGTTGAAAACCGCTACGTCGGCATGAAGTCACGAGGTTGTTATGAAACTCCTGGTGGTACGGTCATGATGCGTGCTCATCGTGCCATCGAGTCCATCACCCTGGATCGTGAAGCAGCGCATCTAAAAGACGAGATCATGCCCAAATATGCCAGCCTTATTTATAACGGTTACTGGTGGAGTCCTGAGCGAGAGATGATGCAGGCGATGATTGACTCTTCTCAAGAGCGAGTTAATGGTGTCGTAAAATTGAAACTTTATAAAGGAAATGTGATCGTAACAGGAAGACGTTCGGATGATACGTTGTTTGATGAAGCAATCGCGACCTTCGATGATGATGGTGGTAGTTACAATCAGGCCGATGCGGAAGGTTTTATAAAACTCAATGCACTGCGTCTTCGTATCGCCGCTAACCGTAATAATAAATAAGTCGACACACAATAAAACCGGACCTGATGATGTTAAAAAATTTACTGGCAGTATTCATACTTTCAATCTTCTCGGCAGGATGCGCAACCATCCCGGCTGATGAGCGTGTGCCTGAAGATCCTTTGCAGGGCTTGAATCGAACTATTTTTAAATTCAATGCTGGCGTAGATAAGGCGGTGCTCAAGCCGGCGGCAAAGACCTATCAGGCTGTAATGCCGGATATTGCTGAAACCGGTGTCAGTAATTTCTTTTCTAATATAGGTGACGTGCCTACGGCGATTAATAATTTGTTACAGGGTAAATTCAAAGCTGCTGGAAGCGATAGCTTGCGCGTGTTGATAAATACCACCGTTGGCATTGGCGGTTTGATAGATGTGGCGGGTGATTCCGGATTGCCCAAACATAATGAAGACCTAGGGCAAACGTTGGGTGTCTGGGGTGTACCTTCTGGCCCTTATTTGATGCTGCCACTATTGGGCCCCAGCACCTTGAGAGACGGGGTTGGTTCAACCGCGGACTATTTCATGGATCCCACTTACTACATTGGTGAAAGTAGCATTACCGATAGATTAATGATTCCTGAGTTACTCGACACGCGAGCCGGGTTATTTGAAGTTGAAGAATTGATTGATTCCAGTTTGTATGACAATTATGAGCAAATGCGCGAAGTCTATCTGACCACTCGTGCCCGCGATATTGTTGATGGCGAAGAAGAGGAAGATGCCGGCGAAGATTTGCGAAGAGAGCTGGAAGACCTCGACGACTAAAGCGTTCATATGCATATCCATATCCTTGGTATAGCGGGAACCTTCATGGGAGGACTGGCACAACTGGCTGTTGCAGCAGGCCATCGTGTCACAGGATCAGATGCTCATGTCTATCCACCGATGAGCCATCAACTGGAAGCGGCAGGTATAGAATTTACCGAAGGTTTTGATCCCGAGCAATTAACTTGCAATCCTGATCAGGTAATCGTGGGCAACGTGATGTCACGTGGCCGCCCCATCATCGAAGCATTACTCAACAGCGGCATTGCCTACACCTCCGGTCCGGAGTGGCTCTATCAAAATATTCTCCAAGATCGCTGGGTGTTGGGAGTTTCTGGAACCCATGGAAAAACCACTACCTCCAGTATTTTGGCCTGGCTTCTTGAAGATGCAGGCCTTGAACCGGGGTTCCTGATTGGCGGAGTGCCTGAAAACTTTTCTTTATCAGCTCGTCTGGGTCAAAGCCCGTTTTTCGTAATTGAGGCTGATGAGTACGACACAGCGTTTTTTGATAAGCGTTCAAAGTTTGTGCACTATCACCCGCAGACGCTGGTGATTAACAATATGGAGTTTGATCACGCTGACATTTTCCCCGATCTCGCCGCTATCCAGCGTCAGTTCCATCATTTGATAAGAACCATTCCTGGAAATGGTTTGGTCTTATATCCGCATAGTGATGAGGCGGTTGCCAACACCCTAAAAGAAGGTTGTTGGTCTCAAACAGAATCTTTCGGCGGCGATGAGGCAGTTTCTGATTGGCGTTATCGAGCGGTTAAAGATGACTATTCTGTGTTTGAGGTCTATCAGGGCGATACGCTTGTTAGCACCGTCAATTGGCAATTGATTGGCCCGCACAATGCCAGCAATGCCTTGGCGGCGTTATTAGCAGCGCGCCATGCAGGTGTGCCGGTCGAGAATGGCATTCAATCCTTATCTGGTTTCAAAGGCATAAAGCGCCGCATGGAATTGCGTGGTGAAATTCAGGGTATCCATATTTATGATGATTTCGCCCATCATCCGACGGCTATCAACACCACACTACTCGGTTTGCGCGCAAAAGTGCCCGACGCACGAATTATTGCGGTCTTCGAGCCTCGTTCCAACACTATGCAAATGGGTGTACACCAGGAAACGTTAGGCGATTCATTTACTGCAGCCGATGAAATATATGTTTACCAGCCTTCGGGTTTGGGTTGGGAGCTGGAAGAAATGAAGACTCGTGGAAATTTATCCATTTTGCCATCTGTGGATAGTCTGGTCAGCACGATTGCTGCTCAGGCACGTAGCGGTGATCACATAGTGGTCATGAGTAATGGGGGTTTTGGCGGTTTACACGAGAAATTGTTGGCAGTGTTGGGTTCGAAGTAACCTTTGCTGACAACTTGTTCTTCAAAATAGACAGAATAAACGGTACGATACGCACAAATAAGAACGGGGGCTTACAATGGCAACGGTTGAATTAACTAACGATAACTTCGAAACCACCATAAGTGACAATGAAATAGTCGTGGTCGATTTCTGGGCAGAATGGTGTGGCCCATGCCGCGCGTTTTCACCAACCTACGAGGCGGCCTCGGATGAACACGAGGGTATCGTATTTGGCAAGGTCGATACCGAAGCTCAGCCCGAACTATCGCAATCATTTGGAGTTCGTTCGATTCCAATGCTGATGGTATTCCGTGAAAAAGTAGTGTTGTACGCCGAGCCAGGTGTGCTTAGCGCCGGGCAGCTAAATGAACTGGTTGGCAAGGTTCGTGATGTCGATATGGTGAAAGTCCACGAAGACGTCAAAAAGCAAGCCGAAGAAAGTGACGCCGGCTAGTTCAGAAGCTGGCAAACGCCGCTGCAGCTGCAGCAATGGTTTCGTTAATATCCTCTTCACTATGAGCGGCTGAAATAAACCCGGCTTCATAGGCAGAGGGTGCCAGATAGATTCCTTGTTCCAGCATGCTATGGAAAAACACCTTAAAGCGTTCCAGGTCGCAGTTGGTAGCTTCTGCAAAACTACTTACAACTGACTTCTCGCTAAAAAATAGTCCAAACATCCCGCCGGCCTGAGAGGTCGTGAACGGGATGCCGGCTTTATTTGCAGCCTCCCTCAAGCCGGTTAGCAGCTGCTGGCAACGTAGATTCAGGTTGGTATAGAAATCTTTTCGACTAATAATTTCCAAGGTCTTCAAACCGGCGGTCATAGCTATCGGGTTGCCAGAGAGCGTGCCCGCCTGATAGACAGGGCCAACCGGTGCAAGATGTTCCATGATGTCCTTACGCCCACCAAACGCTCCAACCGGAAGACCACCACCAATCACTTTCCCGAGGGTGGTGAGATCGGCATCTACACCATACAGTTCGGCTACACCCCCGCGCGCTACACGAAAACCGGTCATGACTTCATCAAAGATAAGTATTGACTCGTATTCTGTACAGATTTCACGCAAGCCTTGCAGGAAGCCATCCGCTGGCAAAATACAGTTCATATTGCCGGCAACAGGTTCAACAATGATGGCGGCTATTTCATTGCCACACTCTTTAAAGACTTCGCGTACTTGCTCAATGTTATTGTATTCAACCGTCAAGGTGTCATTGGCGACACTGGCGGGAACACCCGGAGAGGTGGGTACGCCCAGTGTTAATGCACCTGAACCTGCTTTTACTAACAATGAATCGGAATGTCCGTGATAGCAGCCTTCAAACTTCAGTAATTTATCGCGACCGGTAAAGCCTCTGGCTAAACGTATGGCGCTCATAGTGGCTTCGGTACCGGAGTTCACCATACGTACCATTTCAATCGACGGAATCATGGTATTGATGGTTTCTGCCATGGTGATTTCCAGCTCGGTCGGCGCGCCATAGCTCAAGCCGGCGACACTGGCTTGTTGTACCGCCTCGATGATTTCAGGGTGAGCATGACCGGCGATCATAGGCCCCCATGAGCCGATATAGTCGATGTAGCGACGGTCATCCAGGTCATATAAATACGCGCCTTTAGCATGCTGTATAAAAAGTGGATCTCCACCGACACCATTGAAGGCGCGTACCGGGGAATTAACTCCTCCTGGAATAACTTGTCTGGCTCTGTGTATCGGGTGTTGACTCATAATTTTCCTGTGCTTAGGCCGCTGCCTGTTCTTCAGGCGTTAACTCACTGAGCAAGCGCCGAACGTCGTTGATTAGTTGTGGTGGCTCCATTTCTTCGCCACTCATGCGTAAAGATTGCTGTCCTTTGAGAGTATATTGTTCAGGCTGTGTTTGTACCAGTTGTAACAGACGAGAGACATTCAGGTTGGGCGACTTGCCAAAGGTCAGTTTATACCAGCTGGCACCGGCATCAATTTTACGAATGCCCAAAGTGGTAGCGCGATGACGAATCTCGTGCGCTTCAAATAAGTATTGAGTGGCTTCGGGTAACAAACCAAAGCGATCGATCAGCTCCACTTTAAGCTCGCGCAATTCTTCTTGATCGGTCGCGCTGGAAATTCTTTTATACAAAATCAAGCGTGTATGTACATCTGGTACGTAATCTTCGGGTAACAGGGCAGGTACACCCAGGTCCACTTCAGTCACTGTTTCATCGATCAGATCTTCAGGTAGCTCCCCTGACTTGAGCGCACGTACTGCGCGTTCCAGTAATTCGTTGTACATGGAAAAACCGATTTCCTGAATTTGTCCGCTTTGGCCTTCGCCGAGTAATTCGCCCGCACCACGTATCTCTAGATCGTGGCTAGCCAGCGTAAAGCCAACACCCAGCTCCTCGAGTGATTCGATTGCTTCCAGGCGTTTGATCGCATCCGGGGTCATGGCTTTACGTTCAGGTGTCATTAAATAAGCATAGGCACGGTGGTGTGAACGTCCTACGCGACCGCGTAACTGATGCAACTGAGCCAGGCCAAATTTATCCGCTCGATTAATGATGATGGTATTGGCAGAGGGAATGTCAATGCCAGTTTCAATAATTGTAGTGCAAACCAATAGATTGAACTGTTGATGGGCGAAATCCATCATGACTTGTTCCAGCTGTTTTTCCGGCATCTGGCCGTGGGCAATTTCCAGAGTAATGTCAGGCAGTAACTCGCGCAGTTCATCAGCAACTTTATCAATGGTCTTCACTTCATTGTGCAAATAGAAAATCTGGCCGCCGCGATTGACTTCACGCAAACAGGCTTCGCTGATGATGTTGTCATCGCGGGTGCTGACAAATGTTTTAATTGGTTGGCGTAACATTGGCGGGGTGGCAATGATTGACATATCACGCAAGCCACTCAATGACATATTCATGGTGCGCGGGATGGGGGTGGCAGTCATCGTTAATATATCTACTTCCGAGCGTAGGCTTTTGAGTTTTTCTTTTTGTCTCACGCCAAAGCGCTGCTCTTCATCAACCACCACGAGGCCGAGACGTTTAAACTTGATGTCTTTTTGTAACAGCTTGTGGGTGCCAATAACGATATCTACTGTGCCATCTTCAAGTCCCGCGATGATCGATTTAGTTTCACTAGCTTTGCGAAAGCGCGACAAGCCTTCAATCTTGACTGGCCAATTGGCGAAACGATCGGCAAAGTTACTAAGATGCTGTTCCGACAATAGTGTTGTCGGAACCAGAATCGCGACCTGTTTGCCCGCAGCGACGGCGATAAAGGCGGCGCGCATTGCTACTTCAGTTTTACCAAAGCCGACATCGCCGCAGACTACACGGTCCATCGGTTGTGGAGCCTGCATGTCACGTACTACATCTTCAATCACACGTTTCTGGTCTTCAGTTTCCTGAAATGGAAAGGCAGTACAAAAGGTTTGATATTCAGCGTGATCGAGAATAAATGCATGACCTTGACGCGCAGCTCTTCTGGCATAAATATCGAGCAACTCAACCGCCACGTCCCGTGCCTTTTGTGCTGCTTTGCGTTTAATTTTTTGCCATTGATCCGTGCCAAGTCGATGCAAAGGTGCATGCTCGGGATCGGCGCCGGTGTAGCGACTGATTAAGTGCAATGAAGCTACCGGTACATAGAGTTTGTCACCATTGGCATACTCCATGCTTAAAAATTCGGTGTCGATTTCGCTAATGTTAAGTTTCTGCAAGCCAAGATAGCGACCAACACCGTGGTCTTCATGCACGACGGGGGAACCAATATTTAACTCGGTCAGATTTCTGACAATGGCATCGGCATCCGGGGTTTTACGTCGGCGTTTGCGACGTTGTTCGGTTTTGAGGGCAAACAAATGTTGTTCAGGAATAATGCTGAGTTGATCATCGGCCAGGCGCGCGCCTTGTTCCAGCGAAGCGATAGTGATGCCAACTATTTCTTCATCATTCAGAAAGTGATGCCAGCTGTTATATGTGGTGGGCTTGATGCCAAATGGCAGCAAGGTTTCCAGTAAAAATTCTCGGCGCCCAGCTGATTCAGCGGTAAACAGGATGCGCTGCTGATGTTGCTGCATGTAAGCCTGCAATAATTCTGCGGGTTGTTCTTGTCTGACATTGATCGACACATCGGGTAATGCGCTGGACGAAACATTCAGCCCGCCACTTTCTAGTAATTTAGTCGTACTCACACTGAAGTTGTCATGTTCCTGAATGTTTTTAGATAACTCAGCAGTTTCGATGTATAGATCTACAGGAGGTAGTACCGGTCGAGTCGTATCGTGACGGCGTTGTTCAAAGCGGGCAGTAACTGCTTCAAAGTAGTCAGGCGCTTGTTGCAGGCTTTGGTTTACTTCGCAGAATAGTGTGTCTTGAGGCAGATACTCAAACAGGGTATGCAATTGTTCAAAAAACAGCGGTAGGTAATATTCTATACCTCCACAAGGTACACCTTGAGAGATGCTGGTGTAGATAGCGCTTTTCTGTGGGTCGCCAGTGAATTGTTGCCGGTAGCGTGAACGGAATTGACTGATCGCCGTTTTATCCAGCGGGAATTCTCGCGCTGGTAGAATTTTGATCTGTTCGGTTTTCTCGATAGTGAGCTGCGTATCTGGATCAAATATTCGTAACGATTCGATTTCATTATCGAATAAATCGATGCGTACCGGATGCTCACTGCCCATAGGGTACAAATCAATCAGCGCGCCACGTTGTGCATACTCGCCATGCGTTAATACCTGATCAACTGCACGGTAGCCGCCATCGGTCAGTCGTTGGCGAAATTCATCTAGCTCGAGTATCTCGCCAACCTGAAGTTCGAAGCTGTGTGAGAGTAACCAGTCTTTTGGAATAACGCGTTGCATGAGGGTTGTGACCGGCACAATCAATAAACCTTTGTCTGCGACTGTGAGTTGTTTGAGTGCCTCAATTCGGGAAGAGATTAATGCTTCCTGAGGTGAGAACAGATCGTAGGGCAAGGTTTCCCAGTCCGGGAAATGCAATAAGCGATGGCTGGCTTGATCGAGAAAAAAGCTGACTTCCTGTCCGAGCAGATCGGCGCTGTGATTGTCTTCAACAATGACCGTCACCAAGCGCTTTTCATCACGGCACAGTTCGGCTAACAACAGTGCTAGTGTTGCTCCGTATAACTGTCCACAATCAGGGTAATTTCGCTCTTTAAGAGAGCGAATGGTGTCACTAATCTGCATCTGCCTAGAATAGCAGGCACAGCAATCACACGCTAAATGTTAAGCGTTTTGAGAGGAGAAATTTTAAGGCAGGTGCGTGTAAAGCCCCGAAATAGATATTAGCGACGAATTAACGAGTGCAGAACAATGTTGTACTCAAAGTAAACACTGAAACCGCTGTAGTCCCAGCGTGCGATAGGCGGATCACCGACCGCAGCTCTTCTGCTGTTTGGCTCACCAAATCGACTCAAAACCTGCTCTTTACTCATGCCTCGAACAGGCGTGTTCGCGTTTTGTACAACACTGCGGTTGCCATCAATGTTCAGCACATCAGCGGTGGTCGCGATTGGGCTAAATAATGTTATAACCAGTAATGTAATTGATATTTTTTTCATCTTGGCAATGTCCGTACACGTTACTATCCAAGAGATTATACCAAACAGTGGGCTCAAAACATTGATGGAGATCTCCCAACATCGTCAAAACCGTACCGTTTGGGTTAAAAAACAAGCGCTTGAGGCAGTCCATAGGTCTCGTTATTCTGTAAATACAGCAATGGGAGTCATCAATGGCTACGAATAAAACGGTGCCGACCGGTGCTTCAGTGGCAGAATTCATTCGAAATCTGGATTTAAGTCAGCGTCGAGAAGACTGTAAAGTAATCATGAGAATGATGCGCAAAATCACCGGACATAGACCGGTGATGTGGGGCGATAGCTTGATTGGCTATGGTAAGTATCATTATGTCTATGAAAGTGGTCGTAAGGGCGATGCGTGCCTGACTGGATTTTCACCGCGCAAGCAAAGTATGGTGATATACATTATGCCGGGTTTTAAGTCATACTCTGCGCTGCTAAAAAAGCTGGGCAAGCATAAAACCAGCACTTCCTGTTTATACTTCAACAAGCTCGCAGATCTGGATTTACAGGTGCTTGAGAAACTGATTGAGAAATCTGTTGTCGAAATGCGCAAGCGATATCAATAACTATAAGGACGCTATGTCAGTCTGGAAAAAACCCGTACCGACAACGGAGCAGCTCGATGCTCAAGCTGGACAATGTCTGGTTCGCACTTTGGGAATCAAATTCACTGATGTGGGTGATGATTATATTAAAGCGACGATGCCGGTTGAACCGAAAACTCATCAACCCTTTGGCTTACTCCATGGCGGTGCCTCGGTGGCACTGGCAGAAACAGTTGCCAGTACAGCGGGCTTTCTCGCTGCCGCTAAAGGTAAGGGAGTCGTGGGGCAAGAAATCAATGCCAATCATCTGCGTGGCGTTAGAAAAGGGCTGGTGACAGCAACTGCACGTGCTTTTCACATTGGTAAAACCACCCAGGTGTGGGATATTCAGATTAAGGACGAGCGTGACAAGCTGGTCTGCATATCACGCATGACTGCTGCTGTAATAGATATGCCATGAGCAAAATGCAAGCTGTTAACACTGTTCACGTTATGGTCTAATTCGCGCATGTTTAAACCACTTCCACTATTTGTTGGTCTCAGATACACCAGAGCTAAACGACGCAACCATTTCATATCCTTTATTTCGATGATTTCGATTGCCGGTATAGCCTTGGGTGTGTGCGCACTGATCACGGTTATCTCGGTCATGAATGGTTTTGAAACCGAGTTAAGGCAACGAATTTTAGGCATGACGACGCATGCCAAAGTGACCGAGCTCAGCGGCACCCTGACCGATTGGCGGGAAGTGCAAAATAAAATTGCCAATGACCCGGGCAGTGTTCTGGGTAGTGCGCCGTACATTGAATTTGAAGCGATGGTGAATCGTAACTCACTGGTGAGTGGTGCCATGATCACCGGCGTATTGCCAGATCAAGAGGCCTCAGTCTCTGATCTCGAAGGGATGATGACTAGCGGTTCCATGAATGATCTTGAGGGTGGTGAATACAATATTGTGTTGGGTAAGGATCTGGCATTCAGTATGGGTGTTGGCGCGGGAGACAAGATTAGTGTTATTACTCCACAGGTTAACGTTACTGTTGCCGGTGTGACACCACGCCTGAAGCGATTTACCGTGGCCGGAATTTTCGATTCGGGTATGTATGAATATGACCGGGCCATGGCTTACATTCATCTCAAGGATGCTGCGACACTGTTCAAACTTGGCGAGAATGTATCAGGACTGCGTCTAAAGATTGATGATCTATTCAAAGCGCCAGAAGTATCAGCCAATCTCGGCGAGAAACTGGGCTTTCAGTATTGGGTGACAGACTGGACCCGGGTACATGCGAACTTCTTTGCCGCCTTGAGTACTGAACGCAGGATCATGTTCATTATCTTGTCGCTGATTATTTTGGTGGCGGCATTTAATATAGTATCAACCCTGGTTATGTTGGTGACCGACAAGCGTGCAGATATTGCAATTTTGCGAACTCTGGGTTTTGCGCCGGGACAGGTGATGTGGGTGTTTATAATTCAGGGTGCTTTAATCGGTTTGATTGGCACCGTGCTGGGTTTGATTGGCGGGGTGTTACTGGCTTCGAACGTTGGTGTAATAGTGCCCGCAGTAGAACAGTTTTTTGGTGTTGAGTTTCTTTCACCTGAAGTGTACCCAATCAGCACCTTGCCATCTGATGTGCGTTTGTCGGATGTATCTACGATAGCGGTGGTAGCGTTTTTAATCACCATACTTGCTACCTTGTATCCAGCCTGGAGTGCGTCGCGCACCAAGCCGGTGGAGGCATTGCGCTATGAGTGAGTTAGTACTTGAAGCGCGTCAGCTTGGTAAAACCTATACCGAAGGACCTTTAGAGGTCGAGGTCTTAAAAGATGTGTCTTTGTCAGTCGCGCGTGCTGAGAAGATAGCCATTATTGGTTCATCGGGAAGCGGCAAAAGTACTTTGTTGCATATGTTGGGAGGGCTTGATGTGCCTTCGAAGGGTGAGGTTTTAGTTACCGGAAAAAATATCTCAGCCATGAGTGGCAAGCAGCGCGGCCGCTTACGTAATCAATCAGTGGGTATGATTTATCAATTCCATCATTTGCTACCTGAATTCAGCGCGCTGGAAAATGTCGCGATGCCAAGTTTGATTGCTGGCACCGATATTGATAAAGCATCTGATGCGGCTGCAGAATTACTCAAACGAGTTGGTCTGGGTGAAAGAATGGAGCATAAGCCGGGAGAAATGTCCGGTGGTGAGCGACAACGAACCGCCATCGCCAGAGCACTAATTAATCAACCGGCACTGGTATTGGCAGATGAGCCTACCGGTAACCTGGACACCAGTACCGCAGAGGAAACCTGGCAGTTAATGCAGGAGTTAAATCAGGAAATGGGTACAGCTTTTGTAGTGGTTACTCATGCCCTGGAATTGGCTGAGCGTATGGATAAGGTCTATGAACTAAGTAATGGCCTACTCGACCAAAAGTCCTGAATCTTCATCTTCTGAATTAACTACAACAACAGCACGATTTTCACGTCGCTTCATCCAGCGTCGGCGCACCATCAATCTCCAGCCAGAATAAATAGTTGTATGTGCCAGCGAACTGGCAAACACCGCCAGTAAGAAACACCCAGACAGCATCGGCTTATAAATTTGTAGAAAGCCGTGTTGCAGCCACTCTAAAGAAAGTTCTATTTCGAAGGCAACTTCGGGTTGTAGTGTTATCCAACTGCCCAATCGATAGGCAAAATAAAAGATTGGAGCGTAAGTCAGCGGATTGCTGACCCAGGTGGCAGCTACTGCCAATGCCAGGTTACCGCGCAACACTATTGCAAAAACAACGGCGAGTAACATCTGCCCAGGAATAGGCATAAACGCTGAAAACAGGCCAACGGCGATACCGACACTTACTGAACGCTTGTTGAGATGCCATAGATTGGGATCATTGATCATGCAGCCTGACATGCGCGCAAGACGTGTATCACGAATCCAGCTCGTGTTAGGAAGGTATCTTCTTAAAAGTTTCTTTGGCATCATGTATACAACGGATCTTGAAGGCTACAGGCACTATTTAATTAGTGACCGACAGGGATGTTGCAATAAATCAAGGGCTTATGCAACGCTTCGTACTTTGTTTCGTGACTGGAGTTTTACTACTCACCGTTCTGGTTAAATTACCTGACCAACGCGTCTATTTTTTGTGCCTGCCTTTTATTATTTTAGTCTGGTTTCAACGTCGCTGGTTCTGGTTACTTGGATTACCTGCGGGCTTCCTGTTTGCTTTTTACCATGCTGACCAACTCACTCAGTTCGAACTACCACATGCGATGCAAGGTGAAAACGTCGTGGTGATAGGTGAAGTCGTTGGTGTACCGCAACAAAGAGATGGTGGTTTGTCATTCACGCTGAAGTTGCATTCCTGGGAATCCAGTTCTGAGCTCAAGCCTGATAAAATCCAACTGAGTTGGTATCGCGGGGCACCTGAGATAGTC
>CALISW010000071.1 GCA_938041655.1 uncultured Thiotrichales bacterium
TCTTATAAACACTTGACTCGATGGACTGAAGAAATCGGTGAGCGCAATGCGGTTAAGCGCGGCAAGATGGTGAACAAACAATGGGGAGAGCCTCATGAACAACTGGTTGAACGACATGCCAGTTCTGATTTTGAAAATATGACGCAAGATAAAATTGGCGAAGAGAATACCAATGACTGATAAAAAACCAACCCAAAGAACTGCTGATCACAACATCGAGCCTTTGATACTGAACAGGCGATCTCCGCGAGCAATGTCTGGAGAGGAAGTAACTGAAGCAGAACTCAAGCAGTTGTTTGAAGCAGCGCGCTGGGCACCTTCCTGTTACAACGCACAACCCTGGAAAATATTTTATGCCAGACACAATGATGAACACTGGCAAGACTACTTTGATCTTCTGGTCGAGTTTAATCAGGGTTGGTGCCAACACGCGGGCTGCCTTATCGTACTTGCGTCAGACACCATATTTCCACACAACCAGAAATTCTCACCCACTCATTCGTTCGACAGTGGTGCTGCCTGGCAAAACCTGGCATTACAAGGCAGCGCAATGAATCTTGTGGTGCATGGAATGGCCGGCTTTGATTATGAAAAAGCTCACTCATTACTAAATTTACCTGAAACGTATCAGGTACAAGAGATGATTGCTGTGGGACGCCCCGGGGCATTGGATCAACTAGACCAAGGCTTGCGTGATGATGAGCTAACTCCAAGTGACCGCAATAAAGCCAGCACTTTTGTTTTTAATGGCAAGTATCAAGCGAAATGATCCTGCGCTAGGGAAGCTTGAACTCAACCCACAAAGGATAATGATCTGATACGCGATGGGATATTGAGTTTTTAGATAATTTTTTATCGGTGTAGACATAGGGTAGAAAATTGAAAATTCCACCGCGTTGTATTTGCAAGTCTATCAGCGCTTCCTTACCACGTGTAAACCAGGCTATTTGATCGTAGTACGAATTTTTACACGGCTGACCAGCATCATCAAAAATTGTGCGTGGTTGGTTTTCCAAGTCAGCAGGGATTGTTAACCCGGTACTGGTGAAAGCGTCAAACAGAGAGCTACCTTTCCGGTCTATATTAAAATCTCCGAGACAAAGTAAATTATGATGCCAGCGATTACTTCGTCTTGCCCAATCCTTGAAAATATCTGCTATTTCCTTGAGCTCGGGAATGCGGTCTTTTTTATGTTTGCCAAAAATTATATGCAGTGTCACCAGAATAAAAGTGACCTCCTTTCGTACAAATGACACCGCATAAGGTGTGCGCACAAACTGTTCGCGTAATGCATCTTCTCCAAGACGCTGTAAACGTTCTGGAGGCACTACCAGTTCACCGGCAAGACCAGAGGGCTTGACCCGGGTTCGATCAAACAAAAACGCCAGTCGTTCATTATTGCCTTTACGACCACCCGTCACATCAGTCATTAGAAAACCCCAATCCTCACCGAGGTAATTCATCATATCCCTTAACGCGCGTAAATTACCCTTGAGCTCCTGAATGGCAATAACGTCATAGCGCTTTAGAATGTTGATGATCGCCGCCAAAGCTCGAAAATCTCTTTTTGGAGAATCACTAGCTGTAGCATTCCACTTGCGTGTCAGAGATGAAAAAGAACGGATATTCCAGGTAGCCACCAGCAGATTAGTATCATGCTTTTCCGGAATTTCCTGATCGAGTGCATTATCCAATTGGTTCAGCTCACGCCTGATAGAGGACGGCGGTTTTTCAAACAAGCCTGACAAAACAACTCCTTTGTTTATCATGATAAAATTGTACCTCAAATAAGAGATACAATTTCGATCACTGTACTTAACAACTAATCACATTGATAGATGCCTTTACACTCCGATTTGCTTTGCTACGATAAAGAGTTAAGACTGGCATCATCAACATGACGAAGGAGACCATATTTAATGTCTGAAGATATTTTCATACCTGATAGTACGCCTGAAGATGCCATTGTCGGTCCACTACACACAGTCACATATGTAACCTCTGATAAAAGCGGCGTCGAAAAAGCACTGCTGCAAGGATACGGCCTGGATACCACTGGATGGATGACCCCAAGCGCCGAACAACGTCAAACTCTGGATCCCTACTTTGGGTTTTCGGCTAGTGATGACTGGGAAACCTGTGGTTTTCTAAAATATGGCAGCGGTTCCAATGTGCAAGTACGAGTCATTCATGTAGATGCCAGTACCCCTGCTATCAGACCAGAGCTCAATGGTTTCTATACCGGCGGTGTCACCATCAGCTTCCCGATTAACGACATGGCTAAACACGAAAAAACTATGGCAGGCCTGGGTCTGCCATCGACCATGGGTGTTAAAGAAATGGAGTTTAGCGGGCCCAATGGTGAAACCTATATTTCCGGTGAGATCGTTTACCCCGCCCCTGAAAACATTTACTTACTCGGCGTAAAACGACCAGACATTTTTGTCCCCGTTGGTCCGGTTGATCCGGAAAATGATATCGGTGGCGCTGCCTACTCAGCACGCAATGCAGCAAACAGTGATGCCGTCGTAGAATTTCTGGATAAAGTACTGGGCTATGAAATCAGACGAGATATGGAATTTGAAGTAGGCGAAGAGTCTGCGCTCTTGATGCCGCAAGGTGCCAAAGAACGTTTTGTACAGGCTTTCGCGCCTGGCTCTCAAACCGGTTACCTGGTGATCATGGATCACTACGAAAATAACATTAGCAGTGATGCACCACACCTTGGCACTCCGTATCGAGGAATCTCGATGTGGTCATTTATGAGTAATAACCTTGATGAAGTTTATCAACGAGCACAAGCAGAGGGAGCTGAGGTCATTAGCACGCCGTCCTGCATTGCCAGTCCGTTCATGCCGGGCTCCAGAACCTTATTACTCAAAGACCCGAGTGGCTTTCCGATTGAAATTTGTGAATCGACTAACAGTTAGTTTTCACTAAGCAATAACAATAATTATGAGCTCACTATTTGATCTGGAAGTTGACCGTAAAGACAGCTACTCAACCAAGTGGCAGTACTTTATGGAACCGTCTAAAAAATATATACAAAGCAATATTCCTACCGGCACAAAAGAAGATCAGGCAATACCTATGTGGGTTGCCGATATGGATTATTTGTGCGCGGAGCCTATTCGGGAAGCTGTTGAAAAAATGGCTCGACATGGCATATACGGTTATTCAAGAGACACCGGCACCTATGCAGCAGCTATCTGCGACTGGTTTCTGAAGCGCCATGACTGGCAAATCGACCCAGAGAGCATTGTCAAAACTCAAGGTATAATTCCCGCTTTAAATATGGCGGTACAAACCTTTGTAGAGCCAGGTCAAAAAGTGTTGTTGAATGGCCCGGTGTATTACCCGTTTTACAGTGCGATTAGATTTCAGGGAACAGAAATTGTTGCTAGTTCTCTAATTCAGAAAAATGGGCGTTACGAATTGGATTTCGATGACCTTGAACAAAAGCTTGCTGACCCTGAACTGAAGCTGGCTTTGTTTTGTAACCCACATAATCCGGGAGGAATGGTTTGGAGCGCCAGCGATATTTCACGCTACGCTGAATTGTGCTTGAAATACGAAGTGCTACTACTTAGTGATGAAGTGCACGGTGATTTAGTCTTTGAGAATCATAAATACACTCCACTACTTACACTGGATGAACGCTATCAGAAAATAGCCATCGTCTGCACCTCGCCCAGTAAAGCATTTAATATGGCTGGCCTGCAATGCAGCAACATCATTATCCCAAATGAGCAAAACAGAACAGAATTTATGCAACGCACTTTTACCAATGGCTTTACTGGACTAAACCCATTTGCCCTGACCGCTACCGAAGCAGCTTATAACCTTGGTGGAGACTGGTTAGATCAATGTGTGGAATATTTAGAAACCAATCTAAAATTTGCACTAGCCTATATAGACCAGTACATACCGCACATAAAGCCAATGCGACCAGAAGCCACGTATTTACTGTGGCTGGATTGCAGTGCACTGGAAAAAAACAGCGACGAACTGCACACGCTGTTTAATCGCACTGCCAAAGTCTATTTAGACGACGGCATTGTGTTTGGTGAAGAAGGAGCATCTTTCGTGCGCATGAACTTTGCCTGTACACGTAATACTCTTGAAATTGCACTGAGCCGTATTAAAAAGTCAGTTGACGCATTGTCTGCGTAACTGACTTTTTAATCATCCCAAAACTCTAATTATTCGCCAAAACCTTCAATGCCGCTGCTCGGGTATCTTCAGCACTAAGGCGAATTTTGTAATCAGGGTTGGTATAGACAAATGCAACCTGCCCACTGGTATCAACGATAAATACCGATGGCACTGGAAGTGCACCATGTAAGTCAACGGAGCTTTCGCCCGCATCGACCATATCTATGAGCTTGGCGCGCATAGTATCAGGGGTTTTAAAAGCAATACCCAATGCACTCGCTGCTTCGATATTGGCATCGGAATAAATTACATAGTTATTTTCTTTTGCGGTTGCCTGAGCATCTTCTTTAAGTCCTGCATAGAGAACTTCAGGTCGGTCACCACTCAAAAAAGCCACATCCATACCGGCCGTACTTAGCTCAGGTACAACTTTGCGTAGTTCTTGTAGATGCACATTACAAAATGGACACCAGCCACCACGAAAAGTAACAAACATCTGTGGTTTATTTCTTTTCCCAGCCGGAAATGACTGCAACGTACCATCAACATTCATTACGTTAAAACCCGGGACTGCTGCACCTACTGTTAATGGTTGAGTTTCCTCGGCTGAAGGGTAAATCAGTAACTCCGATGGTTGCTCTGTAACTGTTGAGTTAGCGCAACCTACTAGTAACAGGGTTATCAATAACGAACCAATATACTTATACATACTATTCTCCCAAGATTTTTTAGTTGTTATATTCGAATCTTATACGCACAAACCGCAAATCCGGATTCGATAAACGGTGATCA
>CALISW010000072.1 GCA_938041655.1 uncultured Thiotrichales bacterium
AAAGCATGACCTTCAGCGGTACCTTGTACCTCAATGAATTGACCAGCCTCATTCATCACTACATTCATATCGGTTTCAGCATTTGAGTCTTCCGGGTAATCCAGATCCAGTACCGGCGTACCATTATAGATACCAACCGAAACTGAACCGATACTGCCCATTAATGGGGATTGTTTTAAACTGCCGTCGGCAATCAGGGTATTGACGGCATCAGTGAGCGCTACAAAGGCACCACTGATTGATGCTGTGCGGGTGCCACCGTCTGCCTGAATCACATCACAATCGACTGTGATTTGTCGCTCGCCGAGTGCTTCGAGATTTACAGCGGCACGAAGCGAGCGCCCGATCAGGCGTTGAATCTCAAGTGTTCGCCCCCCTTGTTTACCGGCATTGGCTTCGCGTCGCATGCGTGAATTGGTAGAGCGTGGCAGCATGCCGTATTCGGCAGTCACCCAGCCTTTGCCGCTGCCGCGTAAGAATCCGGGCACACGTTCTTCGACACTGGCGTTACACAGTACTTTGGTATTTCCGGTGCACACCAGTACCGAACCTTCGGCATGACAGGTATAGTTGCGGGTGAAACTCAATGGGCGTAACTGATCTGCTTGGCGGCCACTGGGACGCATGTGCTAACTCCGGCTGATTAAATGATGCGCGGAGTATAACCGAATCGGAGAAATGATGACCAACAGCATGACTGGCTACGCCAGAATAGAAACAGAAACTGAATTCGGTCCGATCAGCCTTGAGCTGCGCTCGGTAAATCATCGCTATCTCGAAACTAACATTCGCGCCCCTGAGGAATTGCGACCATTCGAAGCGGCAATACGTGAAACTCTGATCGATCAGCTTAGTCGCGGTAAAGTCGATTGCAATATTCGCTTTCAAAGCAAACCATCGGCTGCAGACAAGATTGAGATTAACTCTGATTTGGTAGGTTCTGTCACTCAAGCATTGCAACAAATCGGTGAGTTGAATACACAAGCCGCACAACCCAACGCGATTGAGTTATTGCGTTGGCCGGGTGTGATCAAAGAACAGAAACTGGATGTCACGCCGCTAGCGGCTATCATTCAAGATTTACTAAAAGATGCTATTTCCGAGTTAAAAGCGACTCGCCAACAAGAAGGCGAGCGACTGGCTACTATGTTGATTGACCGCCTGACCGGTATTGAAGAAATAGTGACCAGCCTGCGTGGTGGGCGTGATCAAAGCTTGCAAGCCTTGCGTGAGAAACTGAAAACTCGCATTGAGGATCTCGGGGTTAAGGCCGACCCGGATCGGATCGAGCAGGAAATCGTCATGGCAGCACAAAAGCTGGATGTAGACGAAGAGCTGGATCGGCTTGAAAGCCATGTTACTGGCACCAGAGAAGCGCTCGGTAACGATGCCCCTAAAGGCAGACGTTTGGATTTTCTGATGCAGGAATTCAATCGTGAAGCCAATACGCTCGGGTCTAAATCAGCCAGTCAGGCGACCACGGAAGCGGCGGTGAATTTGAAGGTTCTGATCGAACAAATGCGTGAACAAGTTCAAAATATTGAGTGACCTTTGGTCCGTCATATTCTGTTGAGCACTTGAAAAGCGGTTTTTCACCCTTACAACAGAGGTAACCTAGTTACTGAATGTGGAGAATAGTATGGCTGTTAATACCATTTATAACCCGATTGGCTTTATTGATCACTTGAGCACAGAGATGAATCGCTTGTTCGACCTTGATCAGAATACCGACGTTGACGGTGCCGTTAGCTGGCGCCCGGCGGTAGATATCATCGGCAATGAAGAAAGTTATATTTTACGTGCGGATTTGCCTGGTGTAGATCCTGAGCAGGTGGATATTGAAGTTGAAGCCGGCGTGTTGAGAATCAAAGGTGAGAGAGACAATGTTCGCGAAGAAAATGAGCAAAATTTTCAACGCTACGAGCGCTCAAGCGGTAAGTTTTCGCGTCGATTCACACTGCCGGATGCAGTCGACGTAGACAAGATTTCAGCAAAAACGGTTAATGGTGTGCTGGAGATTATTATCCCCAAGCAACCAAAGTTGGCGCCGAAGAAAATCAAGATCAAAACTAAATAACCTAGTGTTATAAACTTAAGGCGCTAACCGGATTTATTCGGTTGGCGCTTTTTCTATCCGGGGGTAGTGTATGGAGTATGTCGATTTTTATGAAGTACTTGGCGTAAGCCGAGATGCTGCTGCGGATGAAATAAAAAAGAAGTATCGACAGCTGGCTCGAAAATATCATCCTGATGTGAGTAAAGAGCCAGATGCCGAAGACCGGTTCAAGCAAATCAATGAAGCCTATGACGTCTTAAAAGACCCGGAAAAACGCTCGGCCTACGATCAGTTAGGCGCTAATTGGAAGCATGGACAGGACTTTAATGCGCCGCCAGGGTTTGATTTTGGTGATGGAGGAAGCTTTGGCGATATTTTCGAAAACCTGTTTTCGCAAGGTGGGTTTTCCAATCAGGGCTTTGAGGGTTTTGGTGGATTCGGCGGTCAACAAGGCGGTGGCTTTGCGCAGAAAGGCGGTGATTTGCAAACCACTGTTCGAGTAGATTTATTGCAGGTAATGCGGGGTGATGAAGTTAATCTCACCGTCAATGGTAAAAACCTGAATGTAAAAATTCCCAAGGGTATAAAAGCAGGACAAAAAATCCGACTGGCAGGGCAAGGTCAGCCAGGTGCAGGTGGTGGTCCAAGTGGTGATTTGTTGGTTGAAGTCAGCATTAATAAACATCCAATTTATTCGATTGATCGTAATAACCTCATACTTGAATTAGCTATTGCGCCATGGGAAGCGGCGCTGGGGGCGAAAGTGAACGTGCCTATGCCCGAGGGAAAGAAAATTCAACTAACCATACCCGCCGGGTCACAGTCGGGAAAAAAAATGCGTATCCCAAAAAAGGGTATGCCGGGTAATCCAACAGGTGATTTACACGTCATTCTCAAGATTGAAGCTCCTGAGGCGGAGTCTGATGAACAGCGAGAACATTATGAAAAAATGAGCGAGTTGTTCAAGTTTAATGGTAGAGACAAGTTGGCATAACGAGTGTGATTGAAACTTAGCGCTTACCATTCGGTCATAAAAAATAGAAAGAAAAAATAGAAATACGGGAGTAGTTCGAAAATGAAGAATATTACGATGTGGTTGCAGCGCATGGTGTTTGCCTTGTTATCGATATTTGCACTCAATACACAAGCTTCTGCTGCGCTGCCACTGGCTGACAATGGTGAGGTGGTATACAGCATTGCTCCGATGCTGAAGAAAGTTACGCCGGCAGTGGTTCATATTGCGACTTCTGGAACACAGGTTGTACGCCAGCGATCTATGTTTAATCGAGATCGACTCTATCAGCAACCGACCCAGGGCCTGGGTTCTGGCGTAATCCTTGACGCAGAAAAAGGAATTGTCGTGACGAATAGTCACGTCATTGCCGATGCGGATCAAATCAAAGTTACTCTGAAAGATGGCCGTGAATTTGAAGCGAGAGTATTGGGTGAGGATCCAGATGCTGACGTGGCTGTGATTCAAATCAATGCTGATCGACTGGTATCTATCCCATTAGCCAAATCTGAAAATGTTCAGGTAGGTGATTTTGTGGTTGCCATCGGCACCCCATTCGGACTGGAGCAAACAGTCACATCAGGCATCGTCAGTGCATTGGGTCGTAGTGGACTGGGTATTGAAGTGTATGAGAATTTCATACAAACCGATGCTTCAATCAACCCGGGTAATTCTGGTGGTGCATTGGTTAATCTCAAAGGTGAACTGGTTGGTATCAATACCGCGATTTTAGGTGGGAGCGGCGGCAATATCGGTATTGGTTTTGCTATCCCTATCAACATGGCCAAATCCATCAGCGAACAATTGATTGAGTTTGGTGAAGTAAGGCGGGGTATGTTGGGCGTCAACATTGCTCCCTTCACGCCTGAGTATGCAGAGTATTTCAAAGTGTCCGAGAATCTGGTCGGAGCGATTATTACCAACGTTAGCGAACAGAGTCCGGCAGACAAAGCGGGCTTGCAGCGTGAAGATATTATTGTTGCGATCAATGACAAGGCAGTTAAATCAACCAAAGATCTGGTCAACCGGATTGGATTGTTGAAAGCGAACGAGACCATCAAAGTCGATTACTTTCGTCAGGGTAAACGTGCCTCCAAAATGGTGACCATAGCCAACCTGAGTAAAGTCAGTAACAGTGGCAGGGATTTAAGTAATATCCTGAATGGTGCCTTGCTTAGTGAAAGAAGTAACGGTCAGGGGATAGTGGTAGAAAGTGTTGCTGCTGATAGTACTTCGCAACGTTATGGACTCAGTGCAGGAGATATTATCCTGAATGTAGACCGGAAAAAAACTAATACTATCGAAGATCTTAAAGCGGCATTGAGCACAGGTGCCAGCCGGGCAGTAATGACCATAGACAGGCGTGGATTTGCCCTTAATTTATTGGTCCAATAGCCATAATCATGACAGATGAATTCTTAACATTTATTCACATTTATCAATAACTTGCCGCAAATTCGGAAGAATTAAGGCCGACCAACGGTAGTTTTTCACAGATAAACTGCGATCACCGTCACTTTTCAAAGGTGATGTTTCATTCAATCCTCTAAGCCTCTGTAAAGGCAGCGTATACTCAGCCGATGATAAACCCATCTCTTATTCCGGTGATGTTGTGAGCAGTCGCGATCACGATCAGACGCGTCGTATGCCTGCGCCCGAGCACAACGATATGACTCAGTCACTTCAAGAAGGAATCACCGAGTTCTTGTCTGAAGATACCGAGGTGATGCCGGAAGACGCAACGGCGTTGGATAACGAAGCCACTGTCATTGTGGATCGAACCGAGTTTCTGGATGAGAGCACCGAAATCGCCAGTGACTCATATGTGGCGGCTGCAGCAAGCATGGCAGCTGACAACGCTACTGCAGAAAAGCTAAGTAGCGCTCCTACCGAAAATAATCAGGTCATTGAGCCCGAGACGGTGCAGGTTGTACACAGTAGTATCGGCGCCATTGAACATCAGTCTCTTGCAGCGGGTTCATTAATCAAAGATCGGTTTAGTCTGGTAGAAGAAATCGGTTACGGTGGCATGGGTGTTGTTTATACCGCACGCGATATGCGCAAGGAAGAGGCCGGTGATAATGATTCTTTACTTGCCATCAAACTATTATCAGAAGACTTCAAAAAACATCCGCTTGCCCTGCGCATGTTGCAACAGGAAAGCAAGAAATCCCAGCAGTTGGCCCACCCGAATATAGTAAACGTTTACGACTTCGATCGCGATCAAAACACAGTCTTCATGACCATGGAGTTATTGAAAGGTCGACCCTTACGTGAATACCTGGAAGAAATCTGGGGTTCCACTACACCTTTCAAGGAACTTGAACCAATTATCGCTGGAATAGTGGGTGGGCTTGATTACGCACACCAACAAGGCATTGTGCACTCGGATTTAAAACCAGCCAATATTTATCTGACCGAAGATGAAGGCGTCAAGCTACTTGATTTTGGTATCGCACGCGCGGTCATGAATTCTGAGCGAACAAAATTAACGTCGAATGAAAAATCCGATGTTGCCAACCCTACTGATGGGCTGGTGGTATTAACGCCATCTTATGCCAGTCCGGAAATGTTTGATGAAATGCCGCCGGATCAGCGCGATGATATTTTCGCACTGGCCTGTATCACCTATCAGTTATTGGCAGGCAGACACCCTTATTACAATCGGCCATCTAATAAGGCAAAAGAAGAAGGTCTTGTTCCCAGTCGAATCGAAGGTTTGTCAGATCGGCAGTGGAAAGGCTTATTGCATGGTTTATCACTAGATCGTGAGACTAGAACACCGACAGCGAAACAATTTTTAGCCGAAATAAGCCCAAAGCGTCAGGAGCCTTGGCGATTGGCCGCGATGTCGATAGCGTTACTCTCGTTATTGTATGTGTTTTATGTAGGCATCAAGCCAACTGAAACTCCTCATATATTTTATAACCCGCTACAACCTGAAGTCATGTCAGAACAGCTTGCAGAAGATGTGTCCGGCTTACTCGAAATAGCAGAGGTGCAGCTGTTGACTGGTCGATTGCTCGAGCCTGAAGGCGGAAGCGCATATGATCTTTATGCAGAAGTACTGGATAAAAATCCATATAACCGTGAAGCGACTGCAGGAATGAAGGAATTAATTGTGGTCATGGCAGATGAGGCAGAAAGATTGATTGCCGAAGGCAAGTTCTCTGATGCACTTCAATACGTAAAAGTTGGCCTGAACCGTGATTACAAAAACCCAAGGTTAATTGAGCTCGAGAAAAAATTGCAGTTATTGAAATAAATTTAATTAACGATATGAATATCGTGGAGATGTAAGTGAAAACTATGTTTATCAAGCAATCAAATACCAGCCTGAAATTAATGTGGGTTATGTTTATGGCAGCAGCCATGGTCATCCTGACCAGTTGTGCTACTTCAACCGGTAGCACTCTCGGGTCTACTAAGATGGCGGGTAAAGTGCCGGCCGAAAAATTACTGGCAGTCGATTGTCTGTTGCCTCCCCAAGTACGTAAGTTAGGTACCCAGGCCACCTATTTGATGGCTAGACAGCCGGTTAAAACAGCGGCTCTTGATTGTGAGATCAGAGGTGGTGAATATGCCGCCTATGATCGAGCGAATTACAGTACTGCCTTAACAGTATGGCTGGACAAAGCCAAACAGGGCGATGCTGAAGCGCAAACTTACGTTGGCGAAATTTATGAGAAAGGTTTGGGTCTGGCGCCTGATTATCGTCTGGCGCATGAGTGGTATACGCGAGCAGCGGCGAGCGGCCACACCCGTGCCCAAATCAATCTGGGCAATATTTATGAACAAGGTCTTGGCGTAACTGTAGACAAAGTCGCTGCCTTGAACTGGTATCGCCAAGCATCCGGTTTTGGCGATGACATCGATTATGTCAGTAGTTTGAATGCTCGTGCTGAAGGCCATGCACAAGAGATTGCTGCCGAGCGTGCGGTTTATTATGAAGAGCAGCTGGCTGGCCAAAAAGCTTTGATTGTTGATTTGCGTAACTCGTTGAGTACTGCGCGAGTGTCACTGGATCAAAAGACAGCGCAACTGGATCAATCCAGCGGTGAGCTGGCGCGCATTCGTACCGAGCTTGAGAGTCAGGAAAGTCAGGGTATGAACACGACAGAACTGCAGCGTTCATTAGAGGAACAGCGCAACCGGGTAGAAGAGGCTCAGAAAGAAGTGGACGCTTTACGTCAAGAGGTAGACAAGCAACAGGCATCACTGCCCAAGCCGGTGATAGAAATCATTTCACCTCAAGTTCTAGCGACTCGTGGTACCACACCTGAACTAACCTTGCGTTCGGGTGGAAGTGAGCCCATCTTAAAAGGGCGCGTAACCGCTCTGGCTGGATTGAAGCGCGCAACCATGAATGGCCGTACCTTGAGTCCTAATAGTGACGGCATTTTTCAGGCACGTTTGCCGATCGCTCAAGAAATGACGCGCGTCAATATTCAAGCAGAGGATGTGCGTGGTCAAACGAGTCAGTTGTCATTTATCGTATTGCCACCGGTCGAAAATCTAGAAGCCGAGCGTTACAAAGTAGTGACGCGTGCAGCAAACGACATTAACTTTGGTCGCTATTACGCATTGGTGATCGGTAATGATGATTATCAGGATTACCCTAAGTTGCAAACACCGGTCAACGACGCTAAAGCAGTGGCAAATATTTTAAAGAAGAAATATGGTTTCGATACCAGCGTAGTTACCAACGCAAGCCGCTACACGATCTTGTCAGCCATCAATGATATTAAAAATCAGGTTACCGAAAATGATAACTTGCTGATCTACTATGCCGGACATGGCGAAATTGATCAGCGTACCAATCAGGGTTACTGGTTGCCGGTAGATGCCGAACAAGCTAGTTCAGCGAACTGGATTCCGAACACGGTAATTTCAGATTTAATCAACACCATTAGTGCCAAGCATATTTTAGTGGTAGCGGATTCCTGTTACTCCGGTTCAATGTCGAGTTCATCTATTCCTAGGCTGCAGTCACGCTTAAACGATGATCATATTGAAAAGTGGCTGAAGGTTATGAATAAAACCGCCTCTCGTACCGTGCTGACATCTGGTGGGGTAGAGCCGGTACTCGATAATGTAGATGGTGAGCATTCAGTATTTGCCCGAGCATTCCTGAACGAGTTGGAAAGTAGTGAAGGTGTAATCGATGCTTATCGTGTGTATTTAAACGTCTTTAATGAGGTGAAATCCCGGGCAGCATCGGTTGGCTTTACCCAGGAACCATCCTACGCCCCGATCAAGCATACCGGGCATAGCGGTGGAGAATTTATTTTAGTTGGTGGCTAATGTGTGGTCGGCTGATGATTGCTGTGTTGGTGGGGGTGCTGTCAGCCTGTGCCACGCCAACCGAGCAACTGATTCAGCAGGGTGACTACCAGCGTTCAGTTATCGATGGAAAGGGTTTTAAGCATGTAGTGTATTTAAATGAGATTGAGAATCAATCCGATACGCTGCATATATATATAGAAGGAGATGGCGCTCCGTTCGTCAATCAAGGACGCATGGTAGCTGCCGATCCAACATCAACCAGCCCGGTAATGCTGGAATTGATGTTAAATGATGATACGAGGTCAGCCTATATAGGAAGGCCTTGCTATGATGGAATGGCATCAGAAAATGGCTGTGATCCTCGTTTTTGGACACATGCCAGATACTCTGATGAAGTTGTAATGAGTATGGTTGCGGTAGTTGAAAAACTGGCGCAGCAACTTAATAGTAAACATATAGTCTTATTAGGACACAGTGGTGGTGGTGCATTGGCAGTATTAATGGCGCCATACATTGCTGATACAAAAGGAGTGGTCACCCTCGCAGGTAACCTCGATATTGAAAGTTGGGCTAATGAGCATGCTTACACACCGCTCGAAGGTTCAATGAATCCGGCCGCACAGGATGTGTTGCCTGAATCGATAGTGCAGCATCATTATCTCGGTAGTGATGATCGCATCATCAAACAACAGGATGTTAGAGCATTTGTACAGCGGCAATCTGCGGCCAGTTTCTATCAGATTGATGGAATTGACCATGGTTGTTGTTGGAGCAAGTATTGGTTCAACATTTTAAATACGTTAAGCGACCAAATTAATGAGAGTCGATAACAATTAAATTAGGGGTAGGGCAATTTTTTAAAATTGTCATCCACGGGGAATTATCATGATTAATGTAATACAAAAAAGAAGTGTGAATAAATTAATGATGGTGTTGGTGTTATTTTTTGCCACACCGTTATTTGCAGATGAATTGCAATTTGGTACCGACGATCCGAATCGGGTAGTTGAAGGGCAAACTGTGCAATTTAGTATTCGTTTGATAACCGATGTGGTGGGTTGTTCTGCTGAAGGTGTGCTTCAGCAAGTTGAGGGCAATGCGGCAGAGTCAGATGACTGGCAGTTCGTAAACGCTAATAACTTTAATGTCACTGATACAGATACAGTCATGTCATTTGAAATACTTGCTATCGATGATGATGAAGTTGAAGAAGAAGAACAAATAGTTCTGGATGCGGTTCTGGAAACTACCACCTGCGCTGAACCCTTCAATGAAACAACACTAAAAACTATTACTATTGAAGATAATGACCAGCAACAAAATGGTGGTGAACCTGCCGGCATAGAAATAGTGAGTGGCTCGGGTCAAATGGGTACATCCGGTGAGGCACTGAAACCAATTAAAGTACGTGTCACCGACGCTGATGGAAACCCGGTAGCAAACGCCGAAGTCGAGTTCAAAGTCACACCTGCTAATGCAGGCGGTTTTGAATGTGAAGGCAATGGCAACAACGGACAGGGCCAGGGTGACGGTGGTGGTAAGTGTGGCACAGTAATCATAACGACCGACGCCAATGGCGAAGCCACGGTTAACTTTACCCCGGACAG
>CALISW010000073.1 GCA_938041655.1 uncultured Thiotrichales bacterium
CTCAGCCACCCAGCAACAACTTCGTAGTTGCGGCTTATCCAATTCAAAAGCTCGTTTTATTCTGGCTATCTACGAGTTCGTTGACACCGGTAAATTACCTTTACGCAGCATCGCTAAAAAAGAGGATCCGGAAGTTAGCGATCTACTGCAGCAAGTACCCGGCATTGGCCCGTGGACGGCAGACATGTTCATGATGTTCTCGTTAAACCGGCCCGACATCCTGCCACTGGGTGATCTGGCACTACGCAAAGCTATCCGGATTGCCTATGAGCTCGACGATGACTGTGATTATGCGACTCTGACTGCTGCAACCGATCACCTGCGACCATGGCGCACCGTTGCCAGCTGGTACCTGTGGTGCCTGGTCGACTAAACCCCAAAAAAGGTGAAGCTACCGGCTTTATCTGTTAGTTTTAACCTCTAGTAGATTTGCACTGGTTAAGTCTTTTTTGACCACGACGAATAACGCAACACGACGAATACTGACACATGTCTGAACAACGCCAAATCCTGGTCACCAGTGCCTTGCCCTATGCCAATGGTCCGATCCATCTCGGCCATATGCTGGAATATATTCAAACGGATATCTGGGTGCGCTTTCAGCGCTCACGGGGGCATGAGGTGTACTTTATCTGGGCCGATGATGCGCACGGCACACCAATCATGTTGCGCGCACAAAAAGAGGGTATTACTCCGGAAGAACTGATCGCAAAATCTCAAGTTGAGCATCAGGCAGACTTTGATGACTTTTTGATTTCCTATGATAATTTCTACACCACGCACAGCGACGAAAACAAAGAGCTTTCCTGCCTGATTTATAATCGCTTAAAAGACAAGGGCCATATCACCAGTCGTACCATCACCCAGGCTTATGACGCCGAAGCCAACATGTTTTTGCCCGACCGTTTTATTCGTGGCGATTGCCCACGCTGCGGTACTGGCGATCAATACGGCGATAGCTGCGAAAGCTGTGGTGCAACCTATGACCCGACCGATCTAAAAAATCCGGTCTCTGCGATCACTGGCACCACCCCCACAGAAAAAGACTCCGAACATTACTTTTTTAAACTGGGTGACTTCGAGTCGATGCTACAAACGTGGCTGGCCGATGATAAAGTCCAGCCTGAAATTGCCAACAAGCTCGCCGAATGGTTTGAAACCGGCCTGAACGATTGGGACATCTCTCGTGACGCTCCCTACTTCGGCTTTGAAATTCCGGATGCCCCTGGCAAATACTTTTATGTCTGGCTGGATGCACCGATTGGATACATGGCCAGTTTCTCTGACTACGCTAAACGTAAAAATCTGGATTTCGACCAATGGTGGGGCGCTGACAGCACAACCGAGTTGCACCACTTTATCGGCAAAGACATTGCCTACTTCCACACTTTGTTTTGGCCTGCCATGCTCGAGGGTGCGGATTTCAGAAAACCGACCGGTGTTTATTGCCATGGCTTCCTGACCGTGAACGGACAGAAAATGTCAAAGTCACGCGGAACCTTTATTATGGCGCGCACCTGGCTGGAACGACTGGACCCCGAATACCTGCGCTACTACTACGCCGCAAAACTGGGTAATGGTGTCGAAGACATCGATTTGAATCTGGAAGATCTGGTCGCGCGCGTTAATAGCGACCTGGTCGGTAAAGTCGTCAACATCGCTTCGCGTTGTGCCGGGTTTATCAAGAAGAACTTTGACGGCACACTGGCTGACCAAGCCGGCAAGCCCGAATTAATCGACGCTGCTATGAAACTGTCTGAAACCATCGCCGATCATTATGAAAAACGCGAATACGGTCATGCGATGCGCAAGATCATGGCGCTGGCTGATCAGACCAATCAATACATAGACGAACAAAAGCCATGGCAGGCGATCAAAGATGAGGCACAACATGCCGATGTGCAACGTGTCTGTACCGATGGTATTAATTGCTTTCGCATCCTGATGACGTATCTAAAACCGGTACTGCCCAAGCTCGCCGCCTCCGCTGAAGAATTCCTGAACGCCGGTGAACTTAGCTGGCAAGACAGTCAAACACCATTGTATGGCTCCACAATCAAACCCTTCAAAGCGTTGATGACACGCATTGAAGCTGACAAGGTAAATGAAATGGTTGAAGCATCCAAACAAGATCTTGTTGCCACCCCGACAGGCCCATTAGCAGAAGACCCGCTCAGCGAAGAAATAGTCTACGACGATTTTGCCAAGGTAGACCTGCGCGTGGTACGTATCGCCAAAGCCGAACATGTTGAAGGTGCCGACAAACTACTGCAATTGACGCTCGACCTGGGCGGCGAACAACGCAATGTATTTGCCGGCATCAAAAGCGCTTATGACCCGGCCGACCTGGAAGGCAAGTTAACCGTGATGGTTGCTAATCTCGCGCCCAGAAAAATGCGTTTTGGACTTTCTGAAGGTATGGTTCTTGCAGCAGGTCCCGGCGGTGATGAGTTGTATATTCTTAACCCGGACAACGGCGCCAAACCAGGCATGCGAGTAAAATAATGCTGAAAATATTTACCCCCAAGTGGCAACACGAAGATCCAGAAGTACGTAAAGAAGCTATTGCCGAAGTCACTGAAGAAGAAACCTTGCTGGAAATACTAGGCACTGACGACAATGCTGATGTCAAACAATTGGCGATTGCAAAGATAAACAACATTCCTGCTCTGCTTAAGCTGCACCAACAAGCAGACACCAAAGATCTGGCTGACACACGACTGCGTCATAAAATAAAAACTCAGGCAGGTGATCTCGAGTTTTCACAAGAGCTGGCAAAATTCCTAAGTGAATGTGATGACGAAGAGCTGGGCAATCACGTCGCTAGCACTAATAATGATGATCAGTTTGCCGCATTAGGGGATTGCAGCAAGCTGGAGCCAAACAAACTGATCGAACTTTGCTCATCCGCAGCCACCTCCATCATGCGGCAACGCGCTGCTGCCGCTCTGCAAGACGAACAAGACCTGAAACTGGCGATAAAACAAGCCGCCCATAAAGATAAAAATGTCTCGCACATACTGCGCGAAAAGCTCGGCGTCATTAAAGACACACACAACAAGCAAAAAGAAATCGATCAGTTACTGGTGACTCTGGAAAAAATCGGATCTGATCATGATTGGCAACAAGACCAGTCCAGGCTGGATAAACATAGCCTGCAGTGGGACCTGTTACGCTCATCTGCAACACCGGATCAAATCAGCCTGTGGCAACTCGCCTTTAAGAAAACAGAACAACGCGTCAATGCCAACAAGGCAGATGCTGATGCCCTGCTACCTATTATTGAAGAGAAAGAAAACCTGTGTCAGCAAGTCGATTCTTTTGGCGAATGCTATGAAGAGAAAAGCCTGGGGAAAGAATTTGATGCCGAGGAGTTGCTGGAAAAACTTACCGGTATGGAAATCAACTGGGATGAACTTCCCTCACTGGTCGCACATAAAGAAGAAGAATACAAAGAGCGCTTTAGCACTGCTTTAAAACAACATAAAAGCAAACTCAAGCTGCTAGCCAAAGACTGGAACCTGAGCAAGGGCTACGACAAACTGGTCACTCAGGCCAAACAACTGCAGAAAAGAAAACAACTCAAAGAAAAAGACATTGACCGTCTAGAAGGCAGCTGGAATGAACTTACAACCCCAGAAGATCCAACGCTGATCAATGCCACTAAAACCGATTTCTATCAAGCTATAGACAAGCTAAAAAATCAGTATCAAAAACTGGAAGAAAATAAAGAAAAAGCTTTAGCGAAAATCGACCAGAGCCTGACTGAGATGGAATCAGAGTTGGCCAATGACCAAACCAAAAAAGCCGGTGACATATATCGCAAAGTTGAACAGCTGTTACAACAAACCAACAACGTGCCAACTAATCATCGTAAAGCGATAGAGAAAAGGCTGCATAAACATCGTCCGGTATTGCGCGAACTTGAAGGCTGGCGTCACTGGGGTACCGATAAAGCCCGTGAAGCATTGATTAAAGATGCTAAAGCATTAGCTAAAGCTGATATTGATGTTAAAAAACGGGCCAAAGAACTGAAAGACCTGAGGGACAAATGGAAGAAACTGGGCAAGATTGATCCCATCTCGGCGCAACGCTTGTGGAAGAAATTCGATTCCGCATGCACCGAAGCCCATCAACCGATCAAACAAGCACGCAAAGAAGATAATGCGGTGCGCGATGCCAATATGGCCCAACGTGTCGAGATCTGCAGCAAGCTCGAAAACATGGAGACCGAAACGGATTGGGACGATGTCGCCTGGCGTGAGATTGATAAAGGTATCGGCAAACTCAGAAATGCCTGGCGCAGTTCAGGACCGGTGCGTTCCAAGAAGTGGAACAAAATCAATGAGCGCTTTAACAAGGCGATGGAATCACTGGATACACACCTCGATGACGAGCGTCGTCGCAGTATTAATCTACGCAACGGTTTAATAGAAAAAGTAGAAGCAGCGCTTGAATTAACCGATATGCGAGAAGCGACCAACGTCGCCAAACAAGCACAACGGGAATGGGTTCCGACCGTACTGGCGCGTCGCTCTGAAGAACAAAAATTGTGGAAACAGTTTCGTACAGCAGTTGATCAAATCTTCGATAAAGACAAAGAACAAAAGAAGGCCCATTACGCGGCAAACGACGCTTTACTCAAGCAGAAAAAAGGTATCGTTTCCGAGCTGGAAAAAATCAGCAAATTAACTGGCAAGGACTTGAGCGCAGCGCAAGCCGATGCCGGGAAACTCAAAGGTCAATGGGATGAACTGGAGCATGTTAGAGACAAGCGCAGCGCCAGTGTAGACCAGCGTTACCGCAAAGCCTGCCAGCAACTGGAACGAGGTATCGCTAATCAGGCTACCAACAGTAAGGCTGAACAACTCGGCAACTTGCTCGATGGCAAATACGAAGGTGATTCGGTTACCGCTGACGAAAATGCCTTACAAACGGCACTGATCGAACTGGAAATCATTCTGGAACTGGAAACACCGGCAGCACAATCCAAAAACAGAATGCAGTTACAAGTAGAGCGTATGGCAGATGCCATGTCATCCGGTGCCAGCCAAAACAACGCTAAAGAAATCAAACGGCTCTGCGAAAAAGCAGGCCAACAAATCAAGGCTGGTGCTAGCGTTGATGACCTTGCCAGCAGGGTCACTGCAATCAAATCTAATCTAGCCAAAGCTCTGGAAAAATCATTCTGATAGCATCATGAAAGGCTATATTCTCATTTTGATCAGTACTATTCTGGTCAACAATTTTGTTCTGGTAAAATTTTTAGGTCTGTGCCCTTTTATGGGCGTTTCTCAAAAACTTGAGACAGCAATGGGCATGGGGCTGGCAACAACCTTTGTTTTAACACTTGCTTCCATGACCAGTTATCTAGTTAACATTTATTTACTTGTACCACTTGACCTGACCTATTTACGCACCATTTCCTTTATCTTGGTAATAGCTACGATCGTCGGATTCACCGAAATGGTGGTGCATAAATCCAGCCCATTGTTATATAAGGTACTAGGAATCTACCTGCCACTGATCACGACCAATTGTGCCGTGCTTGGTGTTGCACTGTTAAATGTGCAGGAGAACAATGGGTTCATCGGCTCAATTTTATATGGCGCCGGTGCCGCACTGGGGTTTACTCTGGTGTTGGTATTATTTGCCGCTATGCGCGAACGAATCGCCGCAGCAGATGTACCAGCGTTAATTAAAGGAAACGCTATCGCCCTGATCACCGCAGGTTTAATGTCGCTCGCTTTTATGGGCTTCACCGGGTTAATTAAAGGGTAATGTTAAATGTTCAAATTAAATATGATGAAA
>CALISW010000074.1 GCA_938041655.1 uncultured Thiotrichales bacterium
GTCTCAAGCGCAGCCGAACCTTCCATAGTTGATGAGGTTGTATTTGATACAGCTGATGCTTGTAAAGACGCGATACCCATTAATCCAATTGCTATCACCAGAACAGCAACCAGAACCTCAATCATAGAAAAACCTTGTTGGATTTTATTCATTTCAATCAACCACACGCCAGATTATTGGCATTACCATCTTCAACCGCACCATCACCGTCAGTATCTACCGCGAGACGAACTCGACCGCTGGGAGTCACTACAACCCCTTTAAGATCTGCCTTTTCATCACTGGAACTGCATAAACGAAATGTTCTGGCTCCACTGGGCGCATAGCCATAACGATTAAATGTGAGGATGCCTTTATTAGCATTTGTAGTGCCAGTTTCAAACAACGTAGCATCACTGTTTAAACTCGACTCATGTACTTTAATAACCTCAGAGTCGGCAATAATAATCCATCCATTGACACCCCAGTTTTTATTGGTCTTACATGCATTTGAACCAGGATTGGTTCTGCAAATACTGACTGAGCGACCCCGCTTGATGGCTTCTGATCGGGCGTAATGAATATCTGCAACCAGCTCGTTAACTTGCACCGTCATGCGGTTGCTTCGAATTAGTGATTGATACGATGGAATTGCAATTGTCGCACCAATCGCAAAGACGACGATTACCACCAATAATTCAATAATGGTAAAACCCGTTTGTGAATTTTTATTCATCTGTTTAACCGTCTACACCCAATTTAATACCTCGACTATTCCATCGGAGGTTTGTCTTTAATCTTTCATCATCTCTTTAAGCCCAAAGAGACAATGTGGATTTTAGATGAGTTCAGCTAAGCAGATTGTTCACAAGTCACACTTTACTCGCTGACAAATAAGCTTTCGGACAAGCGGTTGTTTGCTAACGTTAATCGATCACAGAAAATTTGTCGCTTAATTCATCAGGCGATGAAAGGTATCTTTTTTAACTCAGCCGGTGAGAAAATAGCAACGTAAAGATACAATCACTAAAGCTAAAGAAAAAACCCATTCATCACGAATGGGTTTTAATCAAATATCTTTCAATGTGTTGAATTTCCTGAAATCAAGTAAATTCGATAGTGACCGTAGAAAATTAACCACCTTCTTCAGGAGGAGGAATGTCAACATTCATCGTTATATCAAATGTTTGAAATAGCCGTCCACCGGATCCATAAACCTGCAAAGAGCCGAGATACGAAACACATCCAACCTCGGTACGAACAATCATGCGTTTGATGCCTTCACTGTTTGTAGTGGTTGAGTAGCCTGGATCACCAGCTTCTGAGACAAGCTCATCATTTGGGTCAACCACGCCTGGTAATGTTCCTGTATCGGCATACAACGACATGAGAGTCGGGATGTTGTCGCTTGCTGTGTTTTCAGCAAAGTCCAGCGTCATGAATAAGTCAGTTTCACCCAAAGGACTTCCATCTGCTCGCCGAGCTGAAATCACAATTAAGTTATCAGTATATGCACAATTGTCGAAACCAAGAAATCCTGAGTTCAACTCATAAGAAGCAGGGCTAATTTGAAGAACACTACCGTCTTCAGCCGCATCGCCGTCACCCTGGCAACCGCCGAAAATAAATACTGACAATAGAACTGAAACTAGCGCTAAGTTTTGTTTAATTTGCATCGTGGAAATCCTTCCGTTGGATCGAATAAGTAACTTTAATTTTCAGGATCTTAACCCGTCGCCAGCTGCATACCTGTAAACCCAGTCACAAAACACGCATTCGCAAGACTCAAGTTGGAAAATTAACCGATAAACGGGATTTTATCTTATGTGAAATGTGACAAATCCAGAGCAATTATTTTTTTCTAGAGTGTTAAATTTAACCGAATAAGTTGAGCAGAATCTAATTAAGCATCAATATATGACTTGGTTCACGAAACCCGAGCCAATTGAGGTGTTATCCCACCGGGTTAACGGTTTACCAACAAGAATTTTGTTAAATTTCACTTAGATGCGCCTGCGAGTGGATACTCGCATGGCTGTCATGTGCGAATTACACTAAAATCGTTCGCTACAAATACAGCTTGGCTGTAATGGAAAAAAGAATACACTATGGATGCGAATCGCAGATCTTTTTGGGGCATTAAATTAGCGCTCATACTATTGCTTGTGCTTAAGGCACAGGCAATCTCTGCTATGGGTTTAGGCAATATCCGGGTTAATTCTTCGTTGAATGAACCTTTGAGTGCTTCTATCCCGGTATTAAAGGATTCCAGCGAAAACAGCATCGCTTCTACCGACCTGATTGTGAGTATTGCCAATGCAGACTTACATCGAAATGCAGGTCTACCCTACCCGAACATATTGGACGACTTACGCTTTAATATAGTCACCGATAGAAACGGACAACTGGTACTCAATATATATAGTGTGCGGAGTGTCTATGAGCCGCTACTCAACTTTTTAGTCGACCTGCGCTGGAATGGCGGTCAGATCGTCAAAGAGTTTTCGATGATACTCGACCCGGTTACCTATACCGCACCTGCAGAGCGCAATAGAATCACTGCCGCCAATAGTAATGTGAACATTCAACCTGCCCCGGCAAGCAGACCCCGTCGAACAACGCGAGTAAGTCGGCCAGTAATACTTAATGGTGACAACTATCAAGTTCAAAGTGGCGACAGCTTATCGAAAATAGCCATGGCGGTCAGAGCGGAAAGAGGGGGTGATCTGGACGAGATCATGCAATCTATCTACGCCACTAACCCGGACGCATTTTTATCATCACCCGATCAACTCTTGGCCAACGTACAAATTGTCATCCCTGACTATTATGTGGCAACAACTGAACAAACCGCTCAGGTTGTGCAACCTGAGCCAACTACCAGTACTCCTGTAGCAGTAACTGAACCGGTAGCACCCCAACCCATTCCGACACCGGAACCAACAACTACCGCCTCAGTCTCACAACCCAGACTGGAAATACTGCCTCCTGATCAAATTATCCCGGATGCAGAAGCTGTCGCTGGCGAGACCAGCTCCAACGGTAGTGAAGATGCCGCCATGACTGAAAAAGCATTAAAATCGCTTGAAGAGGAACAGAAAAAAAATTCACAACTCGTAAGCCGTAATGCCGCTTTGCAGCAAAGTATTAACGACATGCTGGAGAGCAATCAACAAATGCAAATCAGGTTGAATCAGCTAATCGAACAGCAGCAACCACAAACCACGATGTCGAATCTGGTGCGTTTATTGCCATGGTTATTTACAGCTTTGTTATTATTACTTGCAGGAACATTGGTATATTTGTTCTTCAAGCGTAAGCAGCAAACCGTTGCATTACCAACTACTCCTGCTTATCAGGCTCAAGCAACCCATACCCAAAGAATGGTGCCGGACCTGGACGCTTACAGCGCTTTGGACAGTGATGCTGAACCACCATACGATGCCACCAGTGAGGGTTTATTGGATGAAGATCAATTAATTGATGACTTGGCTACATCACAAGAATTGTATGAGCCCACCAACATCATTGATGCCGATGTCGAAGCAACCCAGACCTTTATGGGTAGCCTCGAAGATGTAGAACTGGATGCCGGGCAGAATCTGGATGCGGCGCAAGAAGCCGAGATCTACCTTGCCTACCAGCAATACAAGTTGGCGGACAAGACCATCCACCGCCTGATCGAGTCGGAACCTGATAACTACAAATTCCAGATTTTAAAACTGCAACTTTTATCCAAGACTGGAAAAATGGAAGAGCTGCAAGAACTTTCCGTAGAACTACTCAGTCGCTTTCCTAATCGTGATGATGAAGTGCATCAACGCATCCAGGAAATATGTGACATGGCGTTTAGCGCCAACATAGGTGGTCAGGCTTCTGCTGCAGTAGAAGGATCAAAAGAGGCAGAGACTCCCCTTAGCGAAGATTCTCAAGTCAACACCGAGAGAAATCTTGATGTGGTACCTGAGTATGAAGAGACCAAAGAAATGGAATCGCCTACCGAGCCAGGTCTGGAAATGACGGCTCTACAGGATGACATCACTGAGTTCCTGAACGAAGATTTAACCTTGAGTGATACCGACCCAATGCTGGTCAGCTCGATCATAGACCACGAGGTTGAAACCGAAATCAACCCGGATGTTGAATACACGGACATCTCGGAACAATTGACTGAGCTGATGGATGACATCACTGAAGAAGGTCTGGACCTGCCGTTCGACCTGGAAACCGAGATCCTGCAAGAAGAAGAAAAACGCAAGATTCTGGATCAGCACAATGCAGACAAAGAAGATGAGGACGAAGACCAGTAGCAACTGTAAATGCTCGTATATTTAACACAACTCTGTGTTGTATCACTGCCCTACCTCAATCATAATTCTCCTCCGATTTGTACATCTAGAAATATCCAGTGGAGGATCAGCATGAGTCTATTACAGACTATCTTACAGGCCCAGGGCGGCGCAGTAATCAATCAACTAGCCAAGTCATCAGGCCTCGATACCGGCAATACGGTAGCAGCTGTGGCGCAGCTACTTAGCGGCTTAAACAAGGGCGTTAAGCAAAACACCACCAATAGTGGTGGTCTGGAAGCACTGATTAGAGCCGTACAAGGTGGAAATCACGACCGTTATCTGGGCGATACCAAAACTGCATTTTCAAAGAATGCGGTACTCGACGGCAATAAAATTCTGGGTCATATTCTTGGTAACAAAACCGCCAGTCGACAACTGGCGTCCAACGTTGAGCAACAAACTGGCATTAGTAGCAGCGTCCTGAAAAAAATGCTGCCTGTAGTTGCCACGATGTTAATGGGAGCAATGAAGAAACAATCTGGACAGAATAATAATCTGGCACAATTGTTTGGTCAGGCAGCGCCAGTCAGACAGCAATCCTCCATGGGTAGCAAGCTGTTGTCATCATTTCTCGATTCTGATCAGGATGGATCAGTAGTTGACGATCTGATGGGTATGGCGGTCAAGCATCTGGTCAAGTAAATAACACTGGCACCCGGCTGGCAACAGCCGGGTAACTTATATGACACCTGAAGATCTCAAACAATTACTCACTGACAATATGGATGCACAAAGCATCGAAGTCAGCGGCGATGGCAGTAAATTCGAAGTAGAAATCGTAAGCGCTGCTTTTGAAGAACTAAACACCATCAAAAGACATCAATTGGTATATAAAATCACCAACCCCTATATCAGCACTGGTGAAATTCACGCACTCACGATTCGTGCACATACTCCGACTGAAAAAGACACCTGAGTTAGAGACTATTCTGTAGCCTGTCAGGCAGCCAGATATTCATTATTGACGAGAAACAGATCCCGGTGCGCCTCATAGACTGATGCGACCAGTATTGGTTTGATAATTAAAGCACTGATCACAAATATCATCGTAGCAACTAATGGCATAACGCTATCGGAATAGTTGGACAGTGCCCAACCGATCAATAATAGCGGAACGAGGTAAATGGCTAGCACCACTATCAAGGCGAGTATATAGCGCCACATGGCGGCTCGATTTGTCCAGATCGCAATAAAACTCAAACGCATACTCTCAAATAAGCCCAACTGGTATTTCCACACCAATATCGGAGAAAATGTCATGAGCATCAAAATCGGTAGATAACACACTAACCAAAAAATCGATGTCTTAACAATCACTACAGGTTCAGGCATAACCAATATAGAAGCATCTGGTTTTTCACCGGCAAGTGCCGCCTCATTGAAGGTGACAAGGGATTCAATAAAACCTTGACCGCCAGCGTTACTAAAATACAACACCAGCAAATAGCTCAGGAACAATAGTAAGAGAGTGTAGATAAGACCGAGTCTTATTAGTTGCGGGCCACGATCACGAAGCGCAGATATAGCGTCGGCTAATTTGAATTTTTCCCCGTGTGTAAGCTTGTAGCAACAAGCCATCATGCCTGCGGTAAAGGCTGGAGCCACCACTTTGGTCAGCAGAGGACCCAACACTGGCAAGGTCAGCGCCAACACACTGAAAGCGAAGAACAGTAACATCAGCATCATCCAGCTGTGTCGTTGACGCGTGAATAATTGAATCCCCGATCTAAGCCAACCTGGGCCAAAACTACTATCCAGTTGATTAATATGACCGGTAAATTGTTTATCGATAGACACGTCAAACCCGCCTTATGGGCTGCAAGAGTTCAATAGTGAAATGTAAGTGCCAAAGCACTTAGAAATTATAAGATACACCGAGTGAAAATACTGGCTCAAGATCCAATTCATCCAAACCTTGCATTATCGCGTCATCCCAGTTTTGACCTTCAGAGCCAAGACCCAAACCATCATCTTCAAGTAAGGTGTCTTCCGGCTGATATAAAACACCCAGATCAAGGTTCAATCCCATACGACCACTGTCTGTGAGTTTGCTACCCCAACCGAGACCGACATAGGGCGAGATACCGTCTGACTGATTACCTCGTAGCGACATTTCAGGGCGGTTAAACTGTAACGGAATCTGGTATTGCTTAGAGCCATACTTAGTCAACTCGCTATCTTCCTGATAGATCAAACCGGCACTCAGGCGAAACAAGCCACCACGTGGATGCCAGTCGGACACTACCGACAGTGAATCCAGATCTTGCTGACCTTCGCTAAGGCGTAATTCACTCAGGGTACTATCTCGATAGAGGCTTCCGGTATAACCGAAGCGGTGACTGAATCGGCTGGTTTTCTTGTCACCATCCAGCAGATCTTTAACGTCATAATCAGCCAGAGATTCAGCAGAGAGAGGCAGGCACAACGTCGTTAGCATCGCGAGAAACGCGATACGAGCAAGAACCTTAATGATTCTGACGTTTACCATTGAATAAAACTCCCTCTATCTTGACTCTATAATAGGACAAAATTCAGCCTGAAACCAAGCCAATTAACCTATATTTGCGGTGTTCATCGGGTTTTTATACCCATTTATACCCAATTTACTGCCTGATCAATGCTGTTAGTGCATTTTCAATCATTTAAAACGTGGTATTGCTGTATCCCATAACCCTTCTTGTTGAGAGTAATATACAGCGATACGTTTGAGCTCTTCTTCGGTCAGACCTGCTACCAAGCCAGCCATAACAGCATTTTTACGCATACCATTTTGATAGCGTTGCATTGAGATCAGCAAATAATCACGGTGTTGACCCGCTAGATTAGGGTTTGCCGAAGTCGGTGATATACCTTTGTCACCATGGCACGCTATACATGTCGCTGTGAGTTGTTCAATGCTCTTGGTCGCTTTTGGTTCAGCATGAGATTCCTCGGCACTGAGCATTGGCACCAGGAAAAAACATAAAGCGATTAACAGAAATAAATTACGCATCACTTATTCTCACTCCCATGCTGGCTTAAATAGGCCGCAATATCCTGCATATCCTGCTCACTCAGTTGCGCTGCCTGGGCATGCATAGTGTCATGCTCACGAGTCTCGTCCTGATAGGCTTTAAGCGCGGCAACAATATACTCAGGATGCTGGCCACCCAGCTTGGGTACTCGATAAGTTGGGTAAACATTAAAATAGCCTTTTACTCCATGGCAACCCATGCAGTTTGCCGATTTATTTTTACCGGCAACAGAGTCACCTTCAGCACTCAGAGGCTGAGCAATGACCAGAAAAAGGATCACCAGAAAACTGGTAATTGTGTACTTCATAGTTAACCCCGTAATCGAGCATTGGTTTGAGCGGCAATTCTACTTAAATCAGTGCCTCGATGCCACCGCTGTGACTGCAAACTTCGCTCAAATCTGCAGTGACAAGACCTGAATAGATTGCATCAGACGCGGATAGGAAAATTGGCAGTAGATTCAGGAACTTGAGCTGGATTTATGCTAGCCTTTCGTGTCAAGAATCAGTGAATAAACAGAGTCAGACGTGAAAATTACCAATTCTAAAAATGCCCAACATATTGTGACGCAGGGAAATGTTGTTTCTCTGGCTTATACCATCACTGATAGTGAAGGTGTTGAAGTGGATTCAACCACTGAGAGTGGCCCGTTTCAATACATACAAGGCAGTAAGATGCTGATTCTAGGTCTGCAAAATGCGCTCGAAGGAAAACAGGTCGGTGATACCGTGGAGACTGAGCTGGATGCCAAAAATGGCTTCGGTGAGCGCCAGAAGGATCTGGTGCAACATATGGAGAAAGCATTATTCGAAGTTGAAGAAATACGCCCTGGCATGCAATTTTCAATTATGACGGAAGACGGCTTGAGAATTGCCAGCATTGAATCACTGGATGGTAACGATGTAATCGTTGATCTGAATCACCCCTTGGCGGGCACC
>CALISW010000075.1 GCA_938041655.1 uncultured Thiotrichales bacterium
TTAACCAACTACATTCAAACGAGTGATTCTCAAAAAGCGAAACGAGTGGCACGTAAATTACGTTCGGGTATGGTTGAAATCAATGGGCAGTCAACCGGCGCAGGTAGCCCCTTTGGTGGTGTGAAAGCTTCTGGAAACGGACGTGAGGGTGGCGTTTGGGGTCTTGAGGATTTTCTGGAAATAAAAGCAGTTGGCGGCTGGAGTAACGACTAGACTACGAATCTACATCTGGATGTTGTCGGTATTTGTGGATTGCCATCCAGTACAACCATACAAAGAAAATAACTTGTAGCTCAATGAAGATAAGATAATACGGCCATTCAAGTAGCCAGTGTCCGCTGTTGTAAGGACTGACTGGTGGTGGCTGTGATACGTACATGTAGTTGGATGATAATAAATAATTCACCAGCATCATTGAGAAGCCGAGAATGTTGGTGAAGATGATGACCCGCCAAAAGTAGTTGGGTGGGATGCGTCGTCCTCCATGTCTGAGTAAATATAATGGCACTACAATAATCACTGAGTGTCCGACAAAGTATTGAACTACATACACCACGTTAAATTCTGTCAGTGCCGGTGTCAGCATCCCCATCATGCCACCTAACGGCCCCCAAAATGCAACCACCGGAAAAGCCCAGTGTTGTTTCAAGACCAGATGAGCAAACAACAGTAGCTGTGATAAACCGCACAGGTGCAGCGGCAAGGAAGTATGTAGAAAGAAGCGGTCATCCATAATGGCCATTAACCAGTATAGAATCTGATTGATGAATATTATCCAGCCAAGGATTGGCTGCCAGCGTTCAAAGTGTCTATGACCCTGTTTAGGTGCGAAAAAGAACAGTGCAAAACCTGTCGTAAACAAAATGGCAATCCCTAGCCACCAATAAGAACTACCCAGGGCAATAGGCGTCATTTACAGCCCTTTAAATATGCTTGTAACGAGTATTGATTTTGATTTCTTTTCCATGGAAGTAACCAGTAAATAAATGCTATTGGCAATAGTAACAAGATGGTTGAATATTTCAGGATTCGCATGGTACGTTGGTAGTGTCTGGAAGTGCAATGTAGTGAGATTACTGAGCCTTAGTATTCTACTCGTTTCAAGCCGTAGAACATGATCAGATGACCGTCAAAATCGACTACTCCGGTTTCGATGCCGGGTGTACCTGTTTCACGACTGATGAACTCGAGCGGTGGTATTAGTTCTAGACCAAGTGCCTGTACTTTTTCCATTACCCCCTCAACATCCGCTACTGTTTGCACCCACGCAATTGTTCTCGGGGAGTCAGATTCTGGTTTTGACAAACCAGGAACTTCACCTAGACCCAGCGCATTTTTGTAATTGCCATCACCATTTAGATAGGCAAATCGCTTCATTGCACCTTCAGGTAGATTAAAAAATACATAAGAGTATGAATCAGGTTTGGTGTCCTTAACCGTGCCAAGCTTCATGCCAAGAGCATCTTGATAAAGTGTTAAAGACCGTTCCAGATCAGAGACCAATAAAGTATTGCGATAGAGCGGAGCGAGGCGTAAAACCGCATCTGATTTATCTGGTGTTGTGTTCTGAGAAACACATGCAGTTAGTAATACGGTGAGTATACTTGTCAAGATTATACGATACATGCCATTCTCCAAACCTTATAAGTTTGCGGTAAAGAGACTATAACCTAATTGCGTAGAGTGTTGGTTGTGGGTTTATTTACTCAGAGTGGTTTAAGTTGAAAGTTTAATCTTTGACAGACAATTGAAATCACACTAATCAAAGCTATTAATTCATGATAATAATTTTTATAAACATCGTAATTCTTTCTTTAATAGTTGCTTACTTCCTTCTTAAAAAGCATCTTGATAATAAACGATTGCAAGCTTCTTATGCAGCTAGACTGAACCCGGATTGGGTTGAGATTCTTGAAAAAAAGATGAGTTTGTACAAGGTCTTGCCTGCTGATTTGAAAGAGTTGTTACACGGGCATGTAAATTATTTCTTAGAAACGAAATCTTTTTACGGTCATGATGGCCAGGAAATAACAGATGAGATAAAAGTTACTGTGGCGGGTGATGCCTGCTTGCCAGTGCTGATGCGTGAGGATCCAATTTATCCTGATTTTGATACTATTTTTATTTGTCCCGATCACTATGTGAGGACTGAGCACGAGATGATCGATGGCGTATTAGATCAAGTGACCCGAAAAAGTGTGGGTGTTTCCTGGCTTAATGGGCCTTTGTTGTTGGCGTGGAGATATGCGAGTTATGGCTCGTCAAATAAAACAGACGGTCAAAATGTCACTTTACATGAATTTGCGCATAAGCTTGATGGTGAGAATGGTGCTACCAATGGTTTGCCCATCTTACGTAATGACGAAGATTATGATGATTGGAATGTTGTCATGACCAAAGAGTATGCGAACCTTTGCGAACGAGTGGATAGTCGCGCTAATAAGGTGCTGGATAAGTACGGTGCAACGTCTCCTGCAGAGTTTTTTGCTGTTGCAACCGAAGCTTTTTTTGAAAAGTCGGTTAAGTTTAAAAAGAGACTACCCGATTTGTACCAACTGTTGGCTAATTACTATGAGCTTGATCCAGCACAGTGGCATTTGGATTACAGAGAGCAGTTGCGGTTGGAACGGCAGAGTTTGCGGTCGTGAGATATATTCAGTAATACATTGAATAGCTTGACTGAATAGACATAACAGGTAGTCTTGATTGGCGTCATGTGTAGCGATTTTATAAGACAATCAAGTTGGAGTAATTAGATTTGAACATGCTGGATTTAAGTAATCACGAGGACCGTGTTATACCGCGTATGTTGCGTCAACAGGCGCAACAAATTCCCCATTCTCCATTTCTTTTGTCTGATGACCAGTCGCTGACTTTTTCTGAAGTTGAGAATATGGCTGCCTCGCTTGCAACAGGTTTGCTTTCTTTAGGTGTTGAACAGGGAAACAGGGTCGCACTATTGTTAAGCAATAGGCTAGAGACTGTGGTTATTGCGTTGGCTGTAAATATGATTGGTGCAGTTTGGGTTCCAATTTGCACAGACTACAAAGGTGCATGGTTATCGGATGCAATTAAACGTAGCACGCCTGAATTGTTATTCACCGAAGCGTGTTTTGCAGAGCGCCTCAGTTCTTCTATAGACGATGCAAGCAAGCTTCGCATTGTCATGGTGGGTGAAAAGTCAATTGAACCAGAAAGTTCAATTGAGTATGCGAGATTGTTGGAAAATGAACCGCTCGATGCTGACTTAAGCCAGCTTGATGTCGGTGATACAGCATCCATAGTCTGGACTTCCGGCACCACTGGGAAATCAAAGGGGGTAGAGCTCAACCATAATAACTGGGTCAGGCCAACTGTCTTGGGATCCTCGGTCTTTTACGAATCCCGAACAGGGGATGTTATTTTTAATGTATTGCCTTTGTATCATGCGGCCGCATGGAATACGGCAATATTTCGTGCCTTGATAGAAGGCATACCAGTCGTAATTGAACAGGGGTTTTCTGTTACAAACTTCTGGGATCGAATCCATAAGTTCTCAGCGACCCAAACATTTACCCTTGGCGCGATGCACATGTTTTTATGGCAAGCGCCCGAAAAACCAGAAGATGCTGACACTTCCTTGAGGATCATGCAGGCAATACCGATGCCTGATGCAATCAAACCCGGTTTTGAAAAGAGATTCGGGTTGACCGTGGTTGGTGGTGGTTTAGGTCAGAGTGAATGTATGTTGATTACTACCACAGCAGGTTGTAAGGGCCAGATCCCACCCAATACTATTGGTGTCCCCAAAGAGGATGCTGAAATCAGATTGTTTGATGATAATGACCAGGAAGTTGCTCAAGGAGAAGTTGGGGAAATACGTATCAAGCCTTTAGTGCCAAATGTGGTCTTTAATGGGTATTTTGATAATGCTGAAGCAACAAAGGCTGCCTGGAAAGATGGTTGGTATTGTACCGGTGATTTAGGGCGTCAAGATAAAGAGGGATATTTTTTCTTCGCGGATAGAAAAAAAGATTCGGTTAGATTTGCCGGGCGTAATATTTCAACGCTTGAGGTTGA
>CALISW010000076.1 GCA_938041655.1 uncultured Thiotrichales bacterium
AGGCTACCCTTGGTGCGGCTACTGTTAACAATAGGCCGGTTGGTGCTAAAGTACGTGTATCTGGAGTGCTCAAAAAAACGTCAGATGGTTTGCGCCTGATTCATTATATGGAAGCAGGACCGGCAGCTTTTCCTTTCATCAAGAAAATGTACGAACAGATGGCGGCTGAAGATTAAAAACACAGGGTACGGGAGCTGTACATGATTGCAATTTTAGGAGTTGGGCGAGTTGGTGCGGCTTTAGGTCCGCATTTGTCGAATCTTGGTTACCAGATTGTGTATGGTGCCCGTGAACCTGGCAGGGATGATGTGCTCGAGCTCATCGAGAAAACCGGTAACGATGCGCAAGCGGTATCTGTTGCTGAAGCCTGTGCGATGGCAGACTGGATCGTGGTGGCGCTACCTTACAGTGCGATGGGTAGCGCTCTGGATGAGATGGGTGATCTGGATGGAAAAATTGTAGTTGATGTGACCAACGCTTTGGAAATGGGTGATAACGGATTAATGAAAATGGCATTGGAAAATTCATCTTCGGCCGAACAACTACAAACAGCTAAACCAAATGCAAAAGTCGTGAAAGCGTTCAACACAGTAGGTTTTCATATTATGGCCAATCCAGCTGCTGCTGGCGGTTCGGTCAGTGTGCCTCTGGCTGGCAATGACGCTGATGCAAAAGCGGCTGTGGCCGAGGTGATTGAGAAAATGGGTCTCGAGGCTATTGATGTTGGGCCGATTGAACATGCCAGATCGCTGGAGTCGATGGCGGTGTTGTATCTGGTACCATATTTACAGGGTCGAATGGATGATGCTTTTGAGTTTTATTTTCGCCGTGGTGCCAGCCCCAAGAAAAGTAAGGGCGTTAGAGCAGCGGGTTAGCCGTATAAAACTTCGAAAGTTTCAAACCAGATGGGTGTGTCCGGCTGTACGGTTTTACCGGCGGGCGCAAGAAGCATATTGAAATAGGGTTCGTGTAAGGGCAGCCATACATCCAGAGCCCTCACTTTGGGCCCATCAAGAGCCGTGTGTTCTTCTGTGATCTCGCCAAACGCCACTTCTTCGATTTTTATGGTTCGAATCAAGATGCCGGGTGAGCCATCGAAGTTAATCAGAATAGTGGTATCGCCTACTGTTGCTTCAGGCTGTCCTGTATGTTTAACGACATCGGGCAAGGTAACGCTGCCGGTCTTGTCGCCAGAGCGAAACAAATCAAGAATATTTCTGGTGACTTCATCATTAGCACCAATCCAGCGGACTTGATAATCGGGTGGCAGTTTTTGCAGTGGCAGTGCTGCAATAGCCTCAGAGTAAAATGCATCCAGTTTTGAATCTTCAGGCGTCGCGCAACCGGGTGCCAGGTAATATTGTCGAGTTGAAGAGTTTTCCTTGGTCATTCTTATAACTCTGCGAGTATTTCAAGAAACTCCGGTTCTGAGGCAATTTGTTGCTGTTCCTCTAAAATCGATTGTAGTATTTCAACCGTCGTCATCGGGTTAGCCAGTACTACTCTAAACACCGATACTGGTTGTCGGTCATACTTGAATTGTGTAAAGCGGGTTCTGGAAACAAAGGTTTTACCGGCAGCACGTTGTACTTTTTGCATGCGCCTGGTGACTTTGTCCAATGCATCGTTAATTCGGTTTTGTTCTTGTTTGTCAGCACTTGCAAGACGTTCCTGGATAGCTTTGGGCGCATATCGATAGTTCAAAATATTGAGTTCCGGCTGAGCCATTAATTCAAAATCTTCGTGGGCATCCAGCATCGCTGCAAAGCGTGTGGTTTTCTCGATGTTTTGATCGAGCATGATTTCATAGCCCTTGCGACCAATAATATGAAAAGCAGCATGTACCAGCATTGCCATACCGGGTCGTGAACCTTCCAGCGAGTATTGCCCCAGGTCTTTTGAACCTGCTCGTAATATATATTCTGCATGATGTTCTACCGCACTCAGAGTAGTCGGTTTTTTAAAGATAACCATGCCGGCACCCATCGGCACATAAAGTTGTTTGTGTGCGTCGATGGTGACTGAGTCGGCTAGCTCTATACCGTTTAATTTGTGTTTGTGGGTGGAGGACATCAGCGTCGGACCGCCCCAGGCAGCATCGACATGAAAATGGGTTTGGTATTGCTGTGCAACCTCGGCCATTTCATCGAGAGGATCTACGCTACCGGTTTCTGTGGCGCCGGCAATACCGACGATTGCCAGAATACCTACCCCGGCAGATTTCAGGTTTTCGCACTTGCTTTTCAGGTCCGATATTTTAAGTTTGGAATGAGCATCAGTTTCTACAGCGATGACATTTTCTCGACCTATGCCCAGTACGTCGGCTGCTTTACCCAACGAATAATGGGCGCGCTCAGAAACCACAATTGCCAGGCCATTCAGGTTTTGGTAATTAAGTGCACCACCAATACCGACTTTGGAAAGGCCGGCAAAATCATCCGTAATCGGGAACATTTGATTGCGTGCTACCCATAGCGCGGTGATATTGGCGGTAGTGCCTCCAGAACAAAATGAGCCAAGTGCACGTCTGCTGTTGTGCAGGTTCTCGCTATAGAATTCTTCTTGCTGATCGTAGACGATGCCATGCAGCATGCCTAGCACTTGACGTTCAAGCGGCGTGAATGCTTTTGAGGTTTCGATCTTTACCAGGTTTTGATTTAACGCCACCATGATGCGAGACAAGGGCAGCATGAAATAGGGTAGAGGAGTCGCCATGTGACCGATAAAACCCGGTGCTGATGTATGCACTGAATGAGCCACCAGTTTTTCCATCACGAAGTCGGTATAGTCTGAAACGAACTGTGGGTCTTCCGGCATCCTGGCTTGTGAAAAGTCTTTTTCTATTTCCGACAGGTCACGCTCCTGGGCAACGATATGATCAGTCAAAAAACCTAATAGATTGTCCGAGATTTCTTTGTCTATGGAGCCTAGTGTGGAATTAGGTGCTTCCTGTACCGTGAAGATACGGTACAGATTCTCAAGACTCGCTGTCGCTAAGCCTTGAGAGTCTGTAATTGATGGAACGTTATTGGTTTTATCTTTCAAAAGGTTGCTCAGATCCGGCGTTTATTGAGGTCGCGGATAAGTAAGAATGTATCTTGATTATAGTGGCTGAATCAGGGGTGAACAAACACCTGATGCAGAAAATCTGAGATAGAGGGTATTGATAGATTTAATTAGTGATCAGTTAACGCGAATAGCAACATTTGTTAACTGCACTCAGGCATAGCCAGACATTCTCTATGCCTGAGTGATAGTCAAAGGCTGCTTGTTAGTTCAGATCAAATCTATCCAGATTCATTACCTTGTCCCAAGCAGCAATGAAGTCTTTCACAAACTTTTCATTGGCATCGGCACTGGCGTATACCTCGGCTATTGAGCGTAAGATGGAGTTTGAGCCAAATACCAGATCATTACGTGTGCCGGTCCATTTTACTTTTCCGGTAGCACGGTCCTTGCCTTCAAAAACGTCTTCCTTTTTGCTGGTCGCTGTCCAGGAAGTATTCATATCCAGCAAGTTGACAAAGAAATCATTGGTCAAGGTTTCTTTTTTATCGGTTAGTACACCATGCTCGACCCCATTTGTGTTGGCGTCGAGTACACGCAAACCACCAACCAGTACGGTCATCTCCGGTGCAGACAAAGACAATAACTGCGCGCGGTCAACCAATGTCACCTCGGCAGGTTTGACAGGATTCTTGCCGGCATAGTTACGAAAGCCGTCGGTAACCGGTTCCAGTAGCGCGAAAGAATCAGCATCAGTATGTTCATCGTCAGCATCAACGCGGCCAGGCGTAAATGGTACATTGACGGCGTAACCAGCAGCATTGGCGGCCTGTTCAATGGCGCTGCAGCCAGCCAGAACAATTAAATCCGCCATCGATACTGTCGTGTCAAAGCTCTTCTGAATGGTTTTGAGTTGATTAAGTACCTTGTCCAGTTCTTGAGGATTGTTTGCCTCCCAGTCTTTTTGCGGGGCAAGGCGAATGCGAGCACCATTGGCACCACCACGCTTGTCACTATTGCGGAAGGTTGAAGCTGAGGCCCATGCTGTTCTAACCAGTTCGGCGATACCCAAATTACTGCTGCTTATTTGTGCCTTCAGCGTTTCAATATCAGTAGTGCTAAGAGTGTAATCACCACGCTCGGGTAAGGGGTCTTGCCAGATTTCGGTTTCGGCAGGAACTTCAGAACCGAGGTAGCGTGAGACCGGGCCCATATCACGATGCAGTAATTTGAACCACGCTTTGGCGAAGGCGTCGGCTAACTCTTCCGGATTCTCGTGAAAGCGTTTCGAGATTAATAGGTATTCAGGATCAACTTTAAGAGCCATGTCAGCTGTGGTCATCATCAGTGCTTGTGACTTTGAGACGTCGCTCGCATCAGGTGCCTGCTTTGCTTTTGAATCAGCAGTAGGTGTCCATTGATTAGCTCCAGCAGGACTCTTGGTTAATTCCCATTCGTAACCGAGCAATGCATCAAAATAACCGTTATCCCAAGTCGTTGGGTTGTCAGTCCAGGCTCCTTCGATACCACTGGTAGTCATCTCACTGGCTTTGCCTGAGCCAAAGCTCTGTTGCCAGCCTAGACCCTGTTGTGCCATATCAGCAGCTTCGGGTTCGACACCAACATATTCATTGGGATCAGACGCACCGTGTGCTTTACCGAAAGTGTGACCACCTGCAACCAGAGCAACGGTCTCATAGTCGTCCATACCCATACGTGCAAAGGTATCTCTAACATCACGAGCCGAGGCTAGAGGATCGGGATTGCCATTTGGGCCTTCAGGGTTGACGTAGATCAAGCCCATTTGTACGGCAGCATAAGGATCAGCTAGATCTCGGTCGCCGCTGTAGCGTTCATCGCCCAGCCACTCTGTCTCGGGGCCCCAGTGTATATCTTCTTCTGGTTCCCAAATATCTTCACGACCACCGCCGAAGCCAGCGGTCTTGCCACCCATGGATTCGATGGCGACATTGCCAGCAAGAACTAAAAGGTCTGCCCAGGATAATAAGCGACCATATTTTTGCTTGATCGGCCAAAGCAAGCGACGAGCTTTATCGAGGTTACCATTGTCTGGCCAGCTATTAAGTGGTGCAAAGCGTTGTGAGCCTGAACCTGCTCCGCCTCGACCGTCAAAGGTTCGATAGGTGCCAGCGGCGTGCCAGCTCATGCGGATAAAAAATGGACCATAGTGACCATAGTCTGCAGGCCACCAGTCCTGCGAATCTGTCATCAGTGCGGTTAGATCCTTCTTAACAGCAGACAAATCAAGTTTGGAAAATTCTTTAGCATAGTTAAACTCCTCATCCATCGGATTACCCGCTGGAGAATTTTGATGTAACATTTTCAGATTAAGTTGATTAGGCCACCAGTGTTGGTTAGCTGTTTGGCCAGTCGCGGGTTGGTTATTGTCGCCGTGCATTACTGGGCATTTACCATTACTCATTATTGTTTCCTCAGTGTTATTTTCTTTGATGACATGAATAATATGCAGGGTCTATTAATAGATCTAATTGATATAATCACTAGTAGTCATAGAAAATAACTATTAAAGGCTATTTCGTGAAAAATACCCTTCAAAAACGGTATAGTCATCAATCAGCGGTCAGAAATGCTTGAAAGACTATCCCAATGAAAATTTTACGTAGCATCATATTGTTGTTATTTACCTTATATGTTCTGGCGAGTGCCTATTTATATGTGATGCAAGACAGCATTGTTTTTTATCCAAC
>CALISW010000077.1 GCA_938041655.1 uncultured Thiotrichales bacterium
ATCAATTCATTAAACGAATGGGCAGTAAACGGTAATGTCTTTAATGAGACCAAGTCGCACGGGGTTAGACAGTTAGTTACAGCTCCCGAGCTGCTCTCACCTATAGAGTAAAGTTTTAGCTAAGAAAGACCTGCAAGGAGGATTACATTCTCCTTGCAGGCATCAGCTGTAAGTAACCTAGAGCTGACTGATTTTTTCGAGTTGTTCTTTAAGTTGATCAATCGCCGCTTGCTGGCTTGCCTGTAACTCTCGCGCTTCATTCACGACTTTCTCGGGTGCTTTGTCAGCAAACGACGGGTTTTCCAATCGTGCCGTGGTTTTTTCCAGATTCGCACTTTGCTTGTCGATTTCTTTGTTGAGGCGTGCGATTTCTGCGTCTTTATCTATCAAGCCAGCCAGTGGAATCAGTATTTTTAAATCACCGGCGAGAGCCATAGCAGATTCCGGTGCATCGGAAGCATCTTCAAGCCAGGTGACGTTCTCGAGCTTGGCAATTTTCAACAAGGTTTCTTCACAGCTTTGATAATTTTTCTGATCTTCTTTGGTCCAGTTATCAAAGAGTACAGGAATGCTTTGGCTGGGCTTAATGTCCATTTCGGCGCGTATTTGTCGTACGCCAAGAATGATGCTTTTCATCCATTCAACTTTACTAGCAGCGTTTTGATCAATCAAATCAGGATTACTTACCGGGAAGGGCTGTAACATGACTGATTCACCGTCGATACCTGCCAGTGGAGCAATCTGTTGCCAGACTTCTTCGGTAATGAACGGCATCATTGGATGGTGCAAACGAAGAATACTTTCCAGCACGACTACGAGTGTTTGACGAGTTGCTGCTTTGGCATCTTCATTGCCGTCGGCAAACAATACTGGCTTTGAGAGTTCCAGATACCAGTCACAATACTCATGCCAGGTAAATTCATATAAAGCACTGGCGGCTAAATCAAACCGATACTGTGCCATGTGGCGCGTCACTTCAGCCGTTGTTTCTTGCAGGCGTGACAATATCCATTGGTCAGCGGCGGTATAGGCTGCATTTGTGTCGCTGCTGACGGGGGATTCAACTTGCATCATTACATAGCGAGCTGCATTCCAGATTTTGTTACAGTAATTGCGATAACCCTCAACTCGCTGCAGATCAAAGCGGATGTCGCGACCGGTGGTTGCCATTGCTGCAAAAGTAAAACGCATCGCGTCGGTGCCATAAGCTGACATGCCTTCCGGGAAGTGTTTTAGCGTAGACTTTTTAATCTGTTTGGTTTTTTCCGGCTGCATCATGTTACTGGTGCGTTTTTCCAGCAGGTCTTCCAGTGAAATGCCGTCAATCACATCCAGCGGGTCTAAGACATTGCCTTTGGACTTGGACATTTTTTGTCCATCAGCATCACGCACCAGTCCATGAATATAGATTTCTTTAAACGGTACATCGCCCATGAACTTCAAGCCCATCATGATCATTCTGGCAACCCAGAAGAAAATAATATCAAAGCCTGTGACCAGTACATTACCCGGGTAAAAGGTGTCTAATGAATCGGTAGTTTCTGGCCAGCCGAGAGTAGAGAAGGGCCATAGTGCAGAAGAGAACCAGGTATCCAGAACATCATCGTCTTGCTTAAGAGCAACACTGTCATCGAGACTATATTTACTCCGTACCTCTGCTTCAGTAGCGGCTACATAAATCTTGCCATCATCGCCATACCAGGCGGGTATACGGTGACCCCACCACAGCTGTCGTGAGATGCACCAGTCCTGAATGTTGTTCATCCATTCATAGTAGGTCTTGTCCCAGTTCTCGGGAATAAATTTTATCGAGCCATTTTTTACCGCTTCTATGGCCGGTGTCGCCAGTGGTTCAATCTTCACATACCACTGATCAGTCAGCCATGGCTCAATCACCACGCCAGAACGGTCGCCGCGAGGTACCATCAGTTTGTGGTCTTCAATCTCTTCAACCAGCCCTAGCTCTTGCAGGTCATTAACTATTTGCTTGCGTGCAGCATAGCGTTCCATGCCCTGATACTTTTCTGGTGCTTCATCATTGATGTTTGCTTCGGCTGTGAAAATATTATGCATCGGTAAATCATTACGTTTGCCGACGTCATAATCATTAAAATCATGTGCGGGTGTAATCTTGACGCAACCAGTACCTTTTTCAGGGTCTGCATATTCATCGGCAACGATGGGTATCAAACGGTTACACAATGGCAACAGCACTGATTTACCTATCAGGTGTTGATAGCGTTCATCATCCGGGTGAACAGCAACCGCTGAATCACCGAGCATGGTTTCTGGTCTAGTAGTGGCTACTACCAAATGCTCATCAGTCGCATTGCCTTGGTCATCCGCCAACGGGTATCTGAAGTGCCACATGTGGCCGTTTTCTTCTTCTGATATGACTTCCAGATCGGAAATGGCGGTTAACAGTTTTGGGTCCCAGTTAACCAGTCGTTTACCACGATAAATTAATCCTTCGTCATACAAAGAGATAAACACTTTGCTGACGGCTTCAGACAAACCTTCGTCCATGGTGAAGCGTTCTTTACTCCAGTCACAGGAGGCGCCCATACGGCGCAATTGGTTGGTAATTGTGCCACCAGATTCTTCTTTCCATTGCCAGACTCGCTCGGTGAATTTTTCACGACCAAGATCGTGGCGACTGATATTGTCGGCTTGCAGCTGTCTTTCAACTACCATTTGTGTGGCGATACCGGCGTGGTCCGTGCCTGGTTGCCACAAGGTGTTGTCGCCTTGCATACGGTGATAGCGAATCAGGCTATCCATCAGGGTGTCCTGAAAGGCATGCCCCATGTGCAAGGTGCCGGTGACGTTTGGTGGTGGAATCATGATGCAGTAGGAGTCGCCACTGCCGGAAGGTTTAAACCAGCCTTTATCTTCCCAGCGAGAATACCAGCGTGCCTCGATGGCGGCCGGGTCGTATGTTTTATCCATGAGTTCTTAAGTACGCGTAGTGATCACATGAATTATAAACCAGCATGCCAATGAATGTTTGAAAAACTGGCGCTATGGCAGACGTTTGTGGAGTTCTACCATGATCTCGTCAACGATATCCCGGCGGGCTTGAGCCAGATGACGTGCTAGCACTGCCTCTACAATACTGTTGAGCTCATCTTCAATATAGGTGTTTTTAGGTGACGGACTGATCGCTTCCAGATTATCAGCATTACTGTTGGCGGCTATCTCGTCTCTAACGCTCATACCCGGATTAGTTTCATTGCGCTTGGAGATTATTTTTTCCGGGTTACCCGGAAAGACTATATTGCTCAGCGTCGGGATTTCATCAAAATCTTCATCATCACTCATTGCTGCACCTAATCTATTTTATGGTCGTTGATGCTATGGCCTTTGTCCTTGTAATACTTGTAATGTTCGCGGCCAATCTTTTTTAAAGTGTCATCCGGATCTATAATCTCTACTACACGCTCAAAGTCGGTATAAAACTCTGGCACGTCATTGGCAAAGTTTATCATGATGTTGCTATGTTCCGGCTTGTCATTCACGCCTATCATGACCAGTGCCTTTTCTTTATTGCCCATCAGTTCATGCGGTACAAAGCTGATATCGCGGGCTGCCCAGAGAGCAGTATCGATTTTTTTCGCCAGTTCTTCATCATCCGTATGAATGTGCACGGCTTGCTGATCACGCTGCAGCTGTTCCGTGAGGCGACCCATAAAAGACATTCTATTGTGTCTTTCAGAGAGAATATAAAAATCGATACTGTCTGCCATGCTTAAAACTGACTCAACACATAACTGGTAAGTAGTGGCACTGGTCTGCCAGTGGAGCCTTTGGCAGCGCCTCCTTTCCAGGCAGTTCCCGCAATATCCAGATGCGCCCACTTGTACTTGTTAGTGAAGCGGCCGAGGAAACAACCAGCAACAATAGTGCCTGCACCGGGCGTGCCGATGTTAGGGATGTCAGCAAAGTTTGATTTCAGTTGCTCGTCATACTCCGGACCGAGTGGCAGTTGCCAGGCGCGATCGTCAATTTTCTTGCCCACTTTAAGTAGTTTGTTCGCCAGCTTTTGGCTGTTACTCATCAGGCCGGTAGTTTGGTGGCCAAGCGCAACGATACAGGCGCCGGTTAAGGTGGCGATGTCGAGAACACTGGCAGGATCGTATTTTTCAACATAAGTGAGTGCATCGCACAACACCAGCCTGCCTTCTGCATCGGTATTCAAAATCTCTACGGTCTGTCCTGACATGGTAGTCACGACATCACCGGGTCGGGTCGCTTTACCGTCGGGCATATTTTCAGCGGCAGCAACTACGCCAATAGCATTGACCTCAGCTCCCATTTCGGCAAGCGCACGCATCGTACCGAAGACACTGGCAGCACCACCCATATCAAACTTCATCTCATCCATCGCCGGTGAAGGCTTGATTGAAATACCACCGGTGTCAAAGGTAATACCCTTACCGACCAACACAACAGGCTTGCCAGCTTTGGTGCCAATGCCGTTATAGTGCATGCAAATGAGTTTGGCTGGCTGCTCACTACCTGCAGAAACAGACAGTAATGAATGCATGCCCAGTTTTTTCATTTGTGCTTCATTAAGAATTTCTACTTTCATTTTAGTAAATTCTTTACCCATAGCTTTGGCTTGATCAGCCAGATAAGTTGGGTGGCAAACATTCGGTGGTGTATTACCCAGATCTCGGGTCAGGTGCATGCCGGAACTGATAGCAGTACCTGTAGCTAATGCTTTGCGAGCTTTGCCTAATTGCTTTTTATCATTCATTGCCAGTGCGCAAGAACGTAAACTGATTTTCGTGCCCGGTTTGCTTTTGAAACTGGTAAAACGGTAAGTGCTGTCTGCAAATGCTATTGGAGTAAGTTTAGAGATACTGCCAGTGCCAAGATGTTTATTTCTGATAGTGCCAAGATAGTTAGTACAGGTGGTTACCGACTTTTCGATCATGGCATTAGCGGCGGCTGAATTTAATTTTTTATAAATTGCTTTATTTACAGTTTTAGCATCGCCACAACCCACCAGCAGTATGCGCGGTGATTTTACATAGGGTAAATCGTATAACCAGGCCAACTGACTGCGTTTACCATTGAAGTCACCCTTCTTTAAAAAGCTTTTAATTTTGCCTCGGGTGGCTTTATCCAGCTCCGCAGCAGCATTCGATAATTTTTTTCGTGCAAATACAGGAATCACCAGACAAGCAGTGTTGGCGGTTTTTGCGGGGTTGACTGTGGCTGTATATTTCATGTGTTCGTCCTTTTTAGCTGAATGTGTAGCGTCATTTCATATGACTGTGTGCCAGTTCCACTAATTAAAGGGAACCCGCAGACCTTTAGGTAATCATAATGCATAATATTAGTGGATGTCATGATGACTTCATCCAGCAGTCATAATAAGGAAATATTCTCTCAGAATGAGCATTATTAATCGCTACTTGTTGCGCGAGGCACTGTCTACAGTGATCGCGGTGCTATTGGTATTGCTATTAATACTGCTGGGTGGGCTGTTCGCCAAAATGCTTGGCCAGGTTGCAGCCGGGAAAATCGACGTCACTGTTTTGCTGCCGCTAGTGTTCGTAGTCGGGATAAAGTCTTTTCCTACTTTAATTACCGTGGCGCTCTATTTAGGTGTGCTTGTTACTTTGGGGCGCTTTTATAAAGACAGTGAGATGACAGCTTTGCGTGCTGGCGGTGTTGGTTATGAAAGAATTGCGCGTCCATTATTGTTGTTAGCAGTCTTGGTAGCCATATTTGTCGCCTGGCTATCATTTCACATACAACCGCGTGCGCAACAAATGCAAGACGATTTACGCAGTGAGGCTGCCCAGCATGTTGATATTGCGGGTATCACGCCTGGTAAGTTCATTACTATTCCTTCGAGCGGTTCGGTGATTTTTGCCGAGTCCATTGCTGATGATGCTTTACAAAATGTATATATGTTTAGTTCAACTGAAGAAGGCATGCGAGTTATTGCTGCAGACTCTGCACTGCAAGTTACGCCGGAAGAAAGTCTCAATATTCTCGAGTTGCAACAGGGTGCTTTGTTTGAGATGGGGCCAGATCAAAAAAAATTAAGTCTGGTTGAATTTTCCAAACAAGGTTTGCAGTTGCCTAATGACCAGGAAATAAATTATCGCACCAGGTTATCTTCAACACCTACTACAGCATTGCTGGGCTCAAAAAAACTTGAGGAACGTGCAGAAATCCAATGGCGCCTGGCGTATCCATTAAGTGCATTTTTATTGGTGGTGTTGGCATTACCACTGAGTTACACCACGCCCAGAAAAGGACAATTCACAAAATTGGCGCTGGCGATTGTTATATATATTGTCTATCAAAACTTATTAGGTGTGGCGCAAAACTGGATGGTTAAAGGTACCACGCCGGCATGGTTAGGAATTTGGTGGGTGCATATACTGTTAATACTGCTTACTTTTTGGTTTTTAACGCGACAATATCCGCTGCGTTATTTACTGACTCGTTTCAAGCCTGGCAGCAAGTTGGAGCTGTAAAGTGATTAAGCTACTCGATAGATATATTTTTACACACGTATTAATGGGTACATTGCTCGTGTTGTTTGTATTGGTTTCTATTAATGCCTTTCTTGAACTATTAAATCAGTTTGAGGATGTTGGTAAACATCAATACGGTAGCTTACAAGCCGCCATCTATGTTTTTTACACCTTGCCCGGTCGAATCTATGAGTTATTACCTACGGCAACTTTGATTGGTTCATTAGTGGGTTTGGGTACGCTGGCTTCCAGTAGTCAGATTACCGCGATGCGTGCTGCGGGCGTATCGGTAGTTGATTTTATATTTTCCAGTTTCAAATCCGGGTTGGTTATTGCGCTAATCGCCTTTGTGCTCGGCGAGTGGTTATCGCCTGTGAGTTGGCAGCTTGGTGAGGAGATGAGAGCCACAGCCTTGTCTGAGCAATTAAATATTAATCGTAAAGGCGGTTTATGGTTGCGTGATCAGAATCGTTTTGTGCACGCGGGCTCGGTAATAGATGACAGGCGTCTTAAGGATGTAACGGTTTATAGTTTTAACAATCTGGAATTAACCAGTGTTACGCAGTCGAATTCGGCAGAACTAAAAGGTGAGTCCTGGATTATGAGCGACGCGATGATCACCAGTATTTCTAAACAAAAAGTAGTGTCTAACGCTGGCACTAGTGTTGATCTTGGGCAACTTGTGCCAGAAGGGATGCTGGATGTATTGAGAATTGTGCCCGAACAAATGTCGGGAAGAGACTTGTTTCAATACATAAAGTATATGCGTACGAATGACTTGGATGGCGCCAGTTACCAACTGGCCTTTGTTAACCGCTTTATACACCCGCTAACTATATTAGTGATGATGTTTATCTCTGTACCTTTTCTTTTTGCGCATCAGCGCGGGGGCGGAGCGGGGCAGCGTTTGTTTTTTGGAGTGTTGCTGGGTTTGAGTTTTTATATCTTGAATAAACTATTTAATGAGTTGGGTGTTGTCTACGGCGTGCCGGTACTAGTCAGTGCCTTGTTAGTGCCCATAATAACGGTTGCTACTGGTTGGTATTTCGTTAGAAAAATTTAATCCTGCTTTTCTATTTTGAATAAATATGAGTTCGAAACCATGTCGTGCAAGGTAGCGTGATCAGTTCTAAACATGCTCATTAAAAAACCTGCACCAAACATTACCCACGAAACCATCGCAAATAGATAACGTTTGAATGCTTGCGGCCAGCTGATCAGACTGCCATCTTGATTACTCACTTTACAGCGCCAGGCTTTCATTGCCAGCGTTTGTCCTGATTTGGTCCAGCAGTAACCGAAGTACATAAAAAAAACAGTAAATACATAGAACAAAAGAAAGTATTGTTTAACTGGATGTTCATCTGTGATTTTAAAAATTACGGTTGGTGGTGTGGCAGCTATCATTGCTATTGCAAACAACAAAATACATTCATAGATAATGACCAGCATTCTTTTTATAAAAGTAATTTTGGTTGGTGTGTTACTCATCATTTGTGTTGGTTTCTAATTTATTTCTTATACAATGTAGTGTAATTGTATTCGTATAAATGTAATAGGCGACAATATTTAATATTGTTTAAAGTAATAAACGATCTTTTTAGTTGAAAAAAGAAAGACATAGGTCACAACTTTTTTTATAAATTGATTGCAAATTTGTGCTTGAACCCTATAATTCGCCTCGTTAACTTACTTTACAAGGAGATAAGTAATGGCAGTTAAGAAGAAAGCAAAGAAAAAGGTGGCCACTAAACGTAAAGTGGCTAAACGTAAACCAGTTAAACGTAAAGTTGCAAAGAAGAAAGTAGTACGTAAGAAAGCCAAGCGTAAAGTGGCCAAGAAAAAGGTTGCGAAGAAAAAAGTTGTACGCAA
>CALISW010000078.1 GCA_938041655.1 uncultured Thiotrichales bacterium
ATCAGTAGCGACATACCATTGGCAGCCGAAGCAATTGAAAAAGGCGGCTTGGTCCTGTCGCCACGCGGTGAAATGTACACGCTGGATAACATTAAAGCGCGCTTGAATATGCGCGACTTCATGGAGACCATGCGAGCCAGTGGCGTTGATACAGGTGGGCCTCCAGCAATGCATCAACGGGATAGACAAGCCTTTGCCAACAAGCTTGATCAGATGCTTGCCAAGTACGCATAAACACCCGTGATTAAACTGTCACTTCTTTTTTGTATTACTGCCGTACTCTATGCCGCTGTAGGTTTCGGTGGCGGCTCAACTTACAGCGCACTCTTGGTGCTGGCAAAGACAGATTATCTGTTACTCCCGAGCATTGCCTTACTCTGCAATATAATTGTCGTTACCGGCGGTAGCCTGAAGTTCAATCAAAAAGGACTCATACCATGGCAACAGGCATGGCCATTGTTTTTAGTGTCGGTACCTTTCGCTTTTCTGGGTGGCCTGATTGCTATAGAAAAACAACTCTTTGTGCTGCTGCTTGGCTCTGCCCTGCTGTTCGCTAGCCTGGCATTACTTCTACAACGTGAGAACGAAAGTACAACCGAAACATATACTCAAACTACGACTTTGACTACAGGTGTGATAGCAGCATTGATAGGCTTGCTATCTGGCGTAGTCGGCATCGGTGGCGGAATCTTTCTTGCACCCGTGCTTCATTTAAAGCGCTGGGCACAACCAAGGGTTATTGCTGGTGTGTGCAGCGTTTTTATTCTGGCTAACTCTGTCGCGGGACTCATAGGCCAAAGCATCAAGGTAAACGATCTTTCGAGGTTGCCAGATCTATATGCGTACTGGCCACTATTAGTGGCTGTCTTCATCGGTGGGCAAATAGGAAGTATGGCTGGTAGTAGCTGGTTGAATCAAAAAACTATCAAGAGACTGACCGCGGCTTTAATTTTATTTGTGGCAATACGGCTGTTACTACAAAATCTTGGGGGCGGTTCAGTCTAAGCCCAAACACGCCATGGCAATTTTAATATCGCTATAGGAAACCTCTTCATCCAAAGCTTCATAGATCGTTTTTAAACGCACCGGCGGCTCATGCAATTCAAGTTCAACTGCGACCATATCCAGCACCGAGTCATCGATCATTTGCTCAAGATCAATTCGCTTACCACGCTTGGCTAGTTGTATAAGATGAGAAACCACGGTGTTTTCAGCCAAGTCTCTTTCACGCGCAATTTCCACTACTCCAAAACCACGGCTATATAAAGTAAACGTTTCGCTCAGGGTATCTTTCTTTTTGACTTCCTGAGTTTGTTTAACACTGGCATCAACAACTGAAGAAACCGAGGTAAATATTTCGTCCTCTTTCAAACCAGCTTCATCTGCATACTCACGGATCTGTTCGTACAGCGCTTCGCCAAACTCGGCACACTTGGACTCACCTACTCCGGGGATAGACAATAACTGCGCATCATTAATCGGCCGCATCATGGCAATCATTTCAAGCGTCTTATTATTAAACACAATATAAGCAGGCTTGTCTCTAGCCCGCGCTTCTTTCATACGCCAGCGTTTGAGCAAATCATACAGATCATCGTCATAATCAAATACCGACGGTGGCGTGATATTTCTGTTGGATGCCTTCTCTGCCTGCTCACGCTCCTCAATGACCGCCGGCCGCACCAGATTAACAGTTTGTCTTTCCGAACCAATCACCTGCTTGCTGGCTTCGGTTAATTTGATTCTAAGGTTCTCTTCCAGCGCGATATCCAGAAAGCCTTGATGTAATAATTGCTCAATATAACTCTGCCAGTCTTTATGACTGAGGTCCTTACCTGCACCATAGGTTTTGATTTCATGAAATCCGGAATCGAAAATCTCTCTAAACTGTAATCCGCGCAGTACACCGATCAAGAGATTCATATTGGCTTGGCCACCGGTCCAGTGAACCGCTGATAATGCTTTTTGAGCAATCTCGGTGCCATCAAAAACTTCAGGTGGGTTATTGCAGATATCGCAATTCCCGCAATCATCTTCCAGAAACTCGCCAAAATAACTCAACAAGGTTTTGCGTCGGCATACCGGTGAAATTGAGTATTGCGTTAAACGATCAAGTTTACTCTCGAGTAATTCCTTGTTTTGATTATTATCACCAATCCTCTCTTTAATAAAACGCACATCGGCGAAGGTGAAAAACATCATGGTGTCGGCTGGCAAGCCATCACGGCCGGCACGACCAATCTCCTGATAATAACTTTCCAGATTTTGAGGCAGGTTATAGTGAATTACCCAACGCACGTTTGGCTTGTCTATGCCCATGCCAAAAGCAATGGTAGCGCAGAGTACAGAAATCTCATCCTCAAGAAACTGATTCTGAATATCGTCGCGATCTTTGGCTGACAAACCCGCGTGGTAATAGTCTGCCTTGTAACCAGCATCAACGATTTTTTCAGCCATCTGTTCACACTGCTTTCTACTGGTACAATAGATAATGCCCGTTTCATTCTTATGGGCCTTCAAGAACTTGAATATTTGCTCTTTGCGTTTTTGCCCCGGGCGAACGGCCAAACGAATATTTTTTCTATCGAACGACTGCAAAAATAATTTGGGTGAATCAAGCTGCAACTGCTGCTCTATATCCAGTCGCGTCACTCGATCAGCCGTCGCAGTTAGTGCTGCAACTGGCACATCAGGGAACTGTTCTTTGATTGAAGTCAGGGCTCGATAAGCTGGGCGAAAATCGTGCCCCCAGGTAGAGACGCAGTGTGCTTCATCAATTGCGAATAAACTGACATCGGAATTTTTAAACAACCCTACTTCACTCATCACTTTTTCAGGAGAGATATACAATAGTGAGAATTCACCTTCTCTAAATTTATCGCGCACACTCTCTTGCTGTTTGGCATCTTGCGTACTATTCAATACGGTTGCATTAATACCTTTGGCATTAAGACTATCAACCTGATCTTTCATCAAAGAGATCGTGGGTGAAATAACTACCACCGCACCCGGCTGAGTAACAGCAGGTATTTGATAGCAAACAGATTTACCACCACCAGTCGGCATGACTATGACAGAATCATTGCCAGCATAAATATTCTCTAGTGCGTCTTCTTGCAGCGGATAGAAAGACTCAAAACCGAAATATTTTTTCAGCGCTTGTTGGGCAGATTCAAGATTCAAAGTTTTATAACTCGTTTGTAATTATGTTCAACACGCAGCAAAATTAGCCGAACAACCATTTAGCCGCGGCTTGATAATCAAATAACAGTGATATCCACAACGATATCATTAACACTATTGACCATGCGCCAAATAACGTTTTGTGCTCGAGCTCATTGACACTTCTGGTTAATAGTATGACTACGGGCGTCCAGAAAACCACATGCAACACGCTCAACAAACCAATGGTTAGAACATCAGGATCAAAAAACTGACTGATTACAATAATTACTACAAACATACTCAGGAGTAATGCCGCTATCCATTTACCGTGTGGCTTCTGCTTAATAAAGACTACGCTGAGCAGAGTCACAATAAATAGCCAGACCGACCATATTTTCACCCAGGCAGGTAATATCGGCCACGCATCTGAGATGGTTAGTTCATTAGCAACAGCTGCATCAACATTGCCAGTAGCGAAAAGACAGATGCATAAAAAAAGTAATCTGATTTGCATAGATTTGTTCTTATTGAAGTTTGTAAATTTTACCTGAAGAGTAATCCAGCACATAGAGCTCACCAGCATTATCTTGTGCAAAGCTGGATATACTCAACTCACTATCAAGTAGCTCCATATTTTCCGGAACAAAGGTTGCCGGATCCGTCGTCACGCCTTCCGTTGCCACCATCCAGATTCTACCGCTGACAAAGTCACCGAACACGAAGTTACCCTCTAAACCAGCGATTTCAGTGCCTCGGTATACAAAACCACCGGTTATTGACTGCCCAAGGTCATGTTCATAGAAGAACCAGGGATCAATAAGCCCATCAGTCTCACAACCGCTGGAAGGTATATTGCACTCTTTTCCCTCACGAATACGCCAGCCATAATTGCCACCCAGATTGATCTGATTGATCTCTTCAAATCGTCCTTGCCCTACCTCACCAGCCCACAGCTCACCTGACTGTCTATCAAAGCTCCAACGCCACGGGTTACGCAATCCCCAGGCAAATATCTCCGGGCAATCTGCGCCACCAAAACCTTGCATACATAACTCGTTACCAGCGAAAGGATTATCATCAGGGATACTGTATGGCGCACCATTATCAATATCTATACGACTGAAAGTTCCCATCAAATTGGTTGTGTCCTGAGCTCGGTTATTGGGGTCATCACCTGAGCCTCCATCACCCCAGCCGAGATACAAATAACCATCGCTACCAAAAGCCAATTGTCCTCCATTGTGATTACCAAAGTCCTGCAATACACTCAGCAGCACCTCTTCGCTATCAGGGTCTAGTGTTAACCCTCCATCGAAGCTGGTAAATCTGGCAATGACAGACTCAATCCCGCTACCACTGGTTTTGGTATACGACAAAAATGCAAAACCATTCGAATCAAAATCAGGATGCAAAGCAAGGCCTAAAAGACCGGCTTCATTAGCATTGGAATTGACTCTGCTTCTAATATCAAGAAACTCTCTCTGCACGACTCCTGCTTGATCCATCTCAAATACTAATCCTGCACGCTCGACCACTAACCAACGGCCGTCACTAGTTGGCATGTGCAGCAACGCTAGAGGCTGATTGAATGCCGTACCGGAAAAAGCTTCGACCAGATCGACCTCAACATCCATGGTCAGGTCAGGTCCTGGGTTGTCTACTGGATCAAGAGTATTGTCTGAGCCACCTCCTCCGCCACATCCGAACAAGACAAAAATGAATAATATTAAGGCTGAATTTTTAATCATCTCTATACTCCTGTTGGTACACAGCACAACTAAATCAAGCATGCAAAAATATTTCTAATTATTTACCGAACCTTGTAGGACACTTTTTTTAGGGTAGTTCATTTCTCGTTGTTTCTGCTCAACTATCTTTTTCCATTCTTCCTGAGTAAAACAAACCTTCTTCTTTAGCAAACCATCACTGTACGGATCATCACGGCATATTTTCTGAGTTTTTTCCGTCATTGCCGACTCAGTTGCGACTTGGGAGTTAACTTTAGCTGCTGAGCAAGCAACCAAACACAGAAAACCCAGAAAACATATTAACTTATTAACTATCTTACTCATCTTTAACAATACTCCATGACTCATCCCATGAGTCTAACTCAAACCTGTCTGTCATTGGAAAACCCGGCGGCCGAAATTTTTCAAAACGATTATCGAATGCCAAATGGGTTTTAAACCGGGGTTCCGTAGGAGACGGCAAGCCGGTGGTAATGCTGCCATAGACAGACAAAGTGTTGTTACTGCGGGTGCGATACTTTTTTACCTTGAACCTGCTTTTCGCATAAATCGCTGCGTGTATATCAATATCCTTATCGCCGGTCACTTTAGGCTCGTCTACTATGACGTCATGATCGGACACGAGACCCAGATAATTATCTGCCAGCAATGTGTCTTTTTGGTGCGCATAGATCAAACTATCACTGATGATAATGTCATAAGGCGAATAAACCAGCACCTGACCTTTGACGACACCCTTTACGTGTAACTTTGTTTTGCCTTCAGCAAAAAAGTACTGCGGCTGATCGCCGAGGATAACGTTTCTTGCTTGCTTATCAGGCTCTTGTATTGAAACACTGCCTGCCGCCTCAAATATCAGATGCGTGTCTTGATCAAAGCGATGAATTTGAGCTTCAGTAACACTCGTATTGTAAGGAAAGGGAACAAAGCTTTTCGGCAACTCTATTTTAGCAACTCCCATCTCGATGCCACCGAGAAAAATTTGATCTCTTTTCGCTTTACTCAACTTTACGGTTCCTGAGTTTTTCAAAACAGCGACACGTCTTGACGAGGTTGTTACTTTACCCAAAAACTCGGGTTTGGTTTTACGACTATAACCTACAATGATTTCAGCATTAGAATGAAAGCGCCCTTCAATCACATCATCATTAAAAGCAATAATGTCACCGAACCCCCGGGCAACTTCGTTCTTGTTTAAAAAATGAGTGAAATTAGAAAATGCCATTCGCTTTAACTCGAGTTGAGTTTCCAGCGTCTTTCCATCTTGCTCGGAACGCACTTTTACCGTTACTTTCTCCAGACCCATTTGATCATCCGCGGGCTGGCGCTTAACCGCCACCTGATATACCTCCCCATCAATTTCCCAATCTTTTGGGTCACTACTCAAATCCTGATTGCTTGCCAGCCATTGCGACAACTTGTTCTTGATCAGCACATCTTCAACCGGGGGCATAATAACTGTCTTGGCCTGAACCTTAATCGGCTCTGACTGATCAACCAGTTGATAATCACTCTTATCAATAACAACAAATTCGACAGCAGCTGAAGGTTCGGTTATTTGAGTGTTTGGCTCTGTCTGAACCAACTCCCGAGCGGATGATTCCATCACCAAAGGCTTAACGGTTTGCTCCGGCTGCGGGGCGATGGGCTCAAAAGTTTGAGCTAGCTGAACAATTTCTTCCTGTGATTTTGACAGATCCTCAGCCACGGTTAGCGCCTGCTTTTCAACTACTCTCTCTAGGGGTTCTGGAAGCGACTGCTCTCCAGCAGTTTCTATGGTCTCTGCTGCCTTAGATACAGGCTCACTTTGAAGCTCCTGTTTCGGTGCTTCTGTCTTGGCTTGCAGGGTTAACTGCATCGATTGATTAATCTGAAAAGGCTGAAACCTCTGTCCGACAGCGACCACAAATATCAAAAGCAAAGCCAGGTGGGCGCATAAAGATATAAGCAGGGATAGAGATATACGGGGATCTCTAGTCAGAAATTCCGGCAGCTTGCTGTCTATCGCCTTAACAATCATGCTTACACTATCAGCATTCATCCACTGTATTGCAAGTGTAACTACCTAACTGAAGCTTACAGGTCCATTTCCGGCACATTATCAGGAACCACCAACTCACCCGCCGTCAGTTTTTGAATTTCCTCTACGCTCACACCTGGTGCGCGTTCCAATAAATGAAACTTGCCATCCTTGATCTCGATAAACGCTAAATCCGTCAACACCCGCTTAATACAAGCCGCTCCGGTTAAAGGCAAAGTACATTGTGGTAATAGCTTGGGTTCACCATGCTTTGAAGCATGTGTCATCGTGACAATAATATTGTCGGCGCCTGCAACCAGGTCCATTGCGCCACCCATACCTTTGATCAATTTTCCGGGGATCATGTAGGAGGCAATATTGCCGTGCACATCAACTTCGAAAGCACCCAGTACGGTTAAGTCAACATGACCGCCCCTGATCATGGCAAATGAGTCGGCGGATGAAAAAAACGACGCACCTTTGATTGCAGTTACAGTTTGTTTACCCGCATTAATCAAATCCGCATCAATTTCTCTCTCTACTGGAAAGGGACCCATGCCCAATAAACCATTTTCCGATTGCAGCATGACCTCGATACCCTCGGGCACATAGTTACTTACCAGCGTGGGAATACCTATGCCGAGGTTAACGTAGTAACCGTCTTTCAATTCTTTTGCCACTCGCATGGCGAGTTGTTCACGTGATAGAGCCATGGCTACGCCTCCTCCGTTACTGTTCGAAACTCGATGCGTTTTTCAAACTCACCTTGAATGACACGATTCACATATATACCGGGAGTATGTATGAAGTTAGGATCAAGCTCGCCCGGCTCGACCAGCTCTTCAACTTCAGCTACCGTAATCTTGCCTGCCGTAGCAGCCATGGGGTTAAAGTTTTGTGCTGTCTGGCGATAAACAAGATTTCCGAAATGGTCACCTTTCCAGGCTTTTACAATAGCAAAGTCGCCGGTTATCGCTTCTTCCAGAATATAGTCTCGACCATTAAACTCTTTCACTTCTTTACCATTACCAACTTCTGTGCCCACTCCGGTAGCGGTATAAAAACCGGGTATGCCAGCGCCACCAGCTCTCATCTTTTCCGCTAACGTACCTTGCGGGGTCAGCTCTACTTCGAGTTCATCAGCAAGCAATTGATCCATGAAGGTTTGATTCTCACCCACATAGGATGAAATCATTTTCTTGATTTGTTTTGATTCGAGCAAAATACCCAAACCAAAATCTGTGACTCCACAGTTGTTAGAGACCACCGTGAGGTTCTTGACCCCCAGCCGCTTTATTTCATTAATCAGGTTTTCCTGAATACCACATAAACCGAAACCACCAGCCAGCACCGTCATACCATCTTGCAGACCGTCCATTGCGTCAGCGTAGCTGCTAACAACTTTGTTAAAACCAGACATTTATATTCCAGAGCGATTAGATTATTACCTTTGCAGAGTGCCACATTATCAAAAATTATTCACTTACATTCAGAGGTAAGCACCACTTGGGAATCTACTTTTGCCTGATGTGAAATCCACCAACTAACTAACCGTACAAATGGTCGGAAATCTTCTTCCGATTCGTTACAATAGATACTCGTCTAAACCGCACAGGCTCCCATGGGACAACATATTCAACTAACCACACAAGATGGTTTCTCACTCTCTGCTTATCAAGCCCTGCCTGAGAAGGATGCGCTGGGTGGCATTGTCATCTTGCAGGAAATCTTTGGTGTTAACGCACATATCCGGGAAGTCGTAGATGGCTATGCCGAACTCGGCTATGCCGCAATAGCACCCGCAATATTTGATCGTTTGGAGACCGGAGTAGAACTTGAATATAACGAAGACGGCATCGAGCGCGGTCTGAAACTGGCCCGCCAACAGCTCTCGGTTGAGCTCGCTATGCTCGATATTGAAGCAGCAGCCCATCAAATGAAAAGCCACGGTAGCGTGGCCACTATCGGGTATTGCTTTGGTGGCTTCCTTGCCTATCTGGCCGCTTGTCAGGACAACTCGGTTGATTGCTCAATCGCCTATTACGGCGGCGGCATTACCAATGTATTAGACCAGCACCCAGGCAAACCCATGCTGTTTCATTTTGCCGAACAAGATCATTCCATTCCTTTAAGTGATGTTGACAAAGTAAAAGTAGCCTTACCCAATGCACCTTTGTACATCTACCCTGCTGATCATGGCTTTAATTGTAACCACCGAGGTGCCTGGCATGAAGAATCTGCATTACTCGCCAGAGATCGAACCCTGGAATTTTTAAACCTGCACTTTTAATCGAGCTTAAGTAACCAACCCGATTATTCATGCGCGTTATCTGTCTGGTTCCATCCATCACCGAAACCTTGATCGAGTGTGGAGTGGAGGTTGTTGGTAGAACCCGGTTTTGCGTTCACCCTGTAGAGCAGGTCAAAACCATCGAGAAAGTCGGTGGCACTAAAGATATAAACTGGGAGCGGTGCAAAGCACTGAAACCTGATCTGGTTATTTTTGACCGCGAAGAAAATCTCAAAGAAATGGCGGACAGCTGCCCCTTCCCATGGGTTGCAGCACACATCACCAGCGTCAACAATATCAGTGCAGAGCTTATCAAGCTCTCTGAAACCCTGGTCAACACGGCTTTACACGACGTAGCAATGCGTTGGCGAGCCGTTGCGCAAACCCAACAGCAAGATACTCCCATCAACAAAATACCTGGCATGCTTGAATGGTGGCGTAAACCCAAGACACAAAGCTCGCTGGTGTATCTAATCTGGCGAGACCCATGGATGGCGATTGGAGAGGATACCTTTATACAATCGATGCTCGATCAGGTCGGTCTGCAGCAGGCAAGAATGGAGGTTGGTTCCAAGTACCCACAAGTTAATCTGGAAGATTACGATCCCGCAAAAACCACGCTGTTATTTTCCAGTGAACCCTTCCCTTTTGCACGGCAAAAAGAGGAACTCATAGATTTGGGTTACAGCTGTGGCCTGATCGATGGCGAGCTGTATTCCTGGTACGGCGTCCGTAGCCTGAAATTTCTGGAAAGCCTGTAAACACCCATCCTGACTGGCAATATAAATAATCCAGATTCATTCACTTGCTTTGAACAAGCAAGTTAGTTATTGTTGTCGTAAATAGTCATATTTATAAGCATTAATGGCCCAAACACAACGAATTTCGCATGCAGAGCGCACTGAAATTTCAGATGCGAAAATGCTGACTACCGCGATTGAACAGATTGCGGTGCACGGCACCTCTTTGCTTACACTTAAGGATATTGGTGAACAATCAGGTTATTCGCGGGGCCTCGCTGGTTATCGTTTTGGCAATAAGGCCGGCTTACTGGAGTATGTCTTCAGAGCGGTTGCTGCTGAATGGCTGGAAGCGCTGAAATCCGCCACAAAAAATAAAACCGGTGAAGCCGCAATAAGCGCTGCTATTGATGCGCACTATGAATATTGCATTGAAACGCCCTACCACTTCACCGCATTCTATACCTTATGGTTTGAATCAATCGGTGCTGAATCACCGCTGCAAAAAGTGGTAACCAACATTCATCAACGCCGGGCAAAAGATGTCGCCGAATGGATTAATGCCGGCATCAATAACGGCGATATAAGCGACAACATAAATGCAGAAGAAGTTGCCAACTTCTTCTGTGCCATGATCGTCGGCATAGTTTATCAGTGGCTACTGTCACCAGCAGAAATAGAACCTATCAAATCTTTATATCAGGACTTGAAACGCACCATGCGCAGCAAGCTTGAAATCACGAAACACAACGAGAAATAACCATGTCAGAACAAGTATCCAAACGACAAGATCACAACCAGACTTTTCCATTACGTTTTGTTACCGCCTCAAGTTTGTTTGATGGTCACGACGCCTCTATTAATATCATGCGCCGCATCCTGCAATCTTCGGGCGCAGAAGTTATCCATTTGGCACACAATCGCTCTGTTGCCGAAGTAGTGAAAGCGGCGCTACAAGAAGACGTGCAAGGCATTGCGATTAGTTCTTATCAAGGCGGGCATGTTGAGTATTTCAAATACATGGTAGACCGTTTGCGCGAAGCCAATGCTGATCACATTAAAGTGTTCGGTGGCGGCGGCGGTGTCATCGTGCCCTCCGAGATCGAGGACCTTGAGTCACATGGTGTGGAACGCATCTACTCCCCTCACGCCGGACAATCGCTCGGCCTGCAAGGCATGATTGATGACATGCTCGACAGATGTCGCTCCAGCAAGGCCAACACCTCCAAGAAAGTTGAGCAGATAGCAGACAGTAACAAAATCCGTTTGGCCCGACAGATAACGGCCATTGAGAGAGATGAACTTTCAAAATCAGATTTGAAAAAAATACGGGAGGAAGCCGTCAAGCTCGCAGACAAAGTTCCAGTGCTGGGTATTACAGGTACCGGTGGTGCCGGCAAATCCTCACTGACTGACGAACTGATTCGTCGCTTTCGACTCGATAGTAACGATCAAATAAAAATCGCCATTCTTGCTATAGACCCGACCCGTCGTAAAACCGGTGGCGCTCTGCTGGGCGATCGTATTCGTATGAACGCGATCTATAATGACAATATCTATATGCGCTCCATCGGTACACGCGGTGCTGTAGGTGAAGTGCCTGATTATCTAACAGACATAATTGCAGCTACCAGAGTCGCTGATGTTGATCTGGTGGTTGTTGAAACGCCTGGCATTGGTCAGGGTGACGCCGGCATTGTGCCATTCGTAGATATTCCTATGTATGTCATGACGCCAGAATTTGGCGCCCAGACCCAGCTGGAAAAAATTGACATGCTCGATTACGCCAAACTGGTGGTGATCAATAAGTTTGACCGCGCCGGAGCCGATGATGCTTATCGCGATGTCTGTAAACAAATGCAGCGCAACACCGAATCGTGGACTGAGCCTACGGAATCCATGCCGGTGTTCGGCACTATCGCCTCACGTTTCAATGACGATGGTGTAACCGCGGCCTATCAGAATCTGTTACAGACTTTACGTGAGCACGGTCTACGTGAGTTTGATAGCCAACTCGCAACGACTTCAATACGAAAATCTTCAGATAAAACCATTATCGTACCGGCACAACGTCGTCGCTATTTAGCCGAGATTGCAGATACGGTGCACGCCTATCACGAACAGGTCAGCAAGCAGACAAGCCTGGCAAGAGAGATACAACAACTGAGCGTATCTCAAAAATTACTCACGCAAGGTGGATACGAAAGTGACGGCATACCGACCCTGCTTGAACAACGCGAAGAACAGCAACAGACACGCAGCAAGAAATTGCTCGAGCACTGGCCCGAGGTTAAAAAATCTTATAGCGGTGACGAACGTTCAGACGAATTACCGAATGGCAAAAGTCTTGTTACACAGCTGACCAACAAAAGTCTCTCAGGCAGTATCTTCCCACGCGTAGCGCTACCCGAATTTGAAGATCATGGCGAGTTGCTGAAATTCCTGCTCAAAGAAAACCTGCCAGGCCACTTCCCTTTCACCGCCGGTGTATTCCCCTTCAAACGTGAAGGTGAAGATCCTGCTCGCATGTTTGCGGGCGAAGGCGACCCTTTCCGCACCAACCGTCGTTTTAAGGCACTCTCCGAGCACAGTGAAGCCAAGCGCCTTTCAACCGCCTTTGATTCAGTTACCTTGTATGGTGCTGACCCAGACTTACGCCCGGACATTTATGGCAAGGTCGGTAACTCTGGCGTGTCGATAGCCACACTGGACGACATGAAAGCACTCTATGATGGCTTTGATCTGTGCTCTCCCAGCACCTCTGTCTCGATGACAATCAACGGCCCGGCACCAGCGATACTGGCCATGTTTTTCAACACCGCCATAGATCAGCAAGTGGATAAGTTCCGCGAAGAAAACAAGCGCGAACCGAATGAAACTGAATATGCTGAACTCAAGAAAAACACTTTGAAAGCAGTGCGCGGCACGGTACAGGCTGACATTCTCAAAGAAGACCAGGGCCAAAATACCTGCATCTTCTCGACCGAATTCAGCTTGCGCATGATGGGCGATATCCAGCAGTACTTTATTGAGCATGAAATACGTAATTTCTACTCGGTATCTATCTCCGGTTATCACATAGCAGAAGCCGGAGCGAACCCGATTTCACAGCTTGCCTTTACGCTTGCGAATGGCTTTACCTTTGTAGAGACCTACCTGGCGCGTGGTATGAGCATTGATGATTTTGCCGGCAACCTTTCATTCTTCTTCTCTAACGGAATGGATCCGGAGTACACCGTACTTGGCCGAGTGGCACGACGCATCTGGGCGATCACTATGCGTGATAAATATGGCGCCAACGAACGCAGTCAAAAACTGAAGTACCACATTCAGACCTCTGGTCGATCTCTGCATGCACAGGAAATGAACTTCAATGATATCCGCACTACCCTGCAAGCCTTGATTGCCATTTACGATAACTGTAACAGCTTACACACCAATGCCTATGATGAAGCCATCACCACCCCTACCGAGGAATCTGTACGGCGTGCTATGGCGATCCAGTTGATCATCAATAAAGAATGGGGGCTGGCGAAAAATGAAAACCCGAATCAAGGTGCCTTTATTATTGATCAACTCACGGATCTGGTTGAAGAGGCAGTTATGACCGAGTTTGAACGCCTCTCGGATCGAGGTGGTGTGTTGGGCGCAATGGAAACAGGTTACCAGCGTAGCGTTATTCAAGAAGAGTCCATGTTCTATGAGCACAAGAAGCACGACGGCAGCTTGCCTATCGTCGGCGTAAATACCTTCCTTGGTGAAGAAGAGGAACAACACGTAGAAATTGAATTGGCCCGCTCAACCGAAGATGAAAAGCAAAGTCAGTTAAAACGCCTGGAAGAGTTTCATACCGAACATGCCGACACTTCTGCTGAAACTATTGCTAGCATCAAACAAGCCATCATCAATGGTGAAAATGGATTCGAAGCTCTAATGGAAGCGGTTCGGGTCTGTTCTCTGGGACAATTGACCGATGCATTCTTCGAGGTTGGCGGGCAATATCGCAGGAGCATGTAATGAGCACACCGGAAATACCAGAGTCTCCCTGTATTGATATCTGTGAATTAAACAATGACGATATTTGCACCGGATGTTTTCGCAACCTCGATGAAATCGCCATGTGGTCAGGCTACAGTGATAAAGACAAGCAACGTATTTTGGAAAACACGCAACAACGAAAGCTGTTTTTACAAAATAGAAAGGTTAACGGTGCTTAGAGTTTTTTTTCTTGAAGCGCTCTTTACGCTCTCTATCTTTACGCGCTTTCTCTTCGCGGTGTTGCTTAACCAACACCTCTTCGCGTTCGGCCATGGCTGGCGTTTCAAGCGTTAAGCCACCCAACTTACCCGAGCGAATTTCCTGCAACAGTAATTTGGAGACCCGGTCATAATCCACCCGCCCTCCACTGGTGACGCAACCTCGTTGTTTAGCCAGAACTGAAATAAAGGCATCTTCCGTATCTGGTAGCTCAATCAACTCATAACGCTCCTTCAATCGCTGCGGGTAATGATGCATTAATAATTCAGCCGCGTAATAAGCAATCTCGGTGTGATCAATGGCGGTATCGCGTATTGCCCCGGTCACCGCCAAGCGATAGCCACTATCCGGATTTTCCACTTTCGGCCAAAGCATACCCGGCGTATCAAACAAGATTAAATCCTCGCTTAAGCGAATGCGTTGTTGTTGTTTGGTGATCGCAGGCTCGTTGCCAGTTTTCGCAATCTTGCGCTGGGCCAGAGTATTGATAATGGTCGATTTACCAACATTCGGAATACCAATAATCAAGGCTTCAATATCTTTATCACCACCCACTTTGTGCGGCACCATTTTGGCTGCCAAATCAATCAAGCCACGCACTTTAGCGGCTTCATGCATACTGGTCGCAAGTGTCTTTACACCCGCCGCTTGTTCCAGCCAGGCTTGCCATTCTTCTGTACGTTGATTATCTGCCAGATCTTTTTTGTTGAGTAAACGAATACAGAGAGTGTCGCCTCGCAGCTCAGCTAGCAAAGGATTTTCGCTGCTATACGGTATCCGGGCATCCAGTACTTCAATAACCAGATCCATAGTCGGCATCACGGCAGCTAATTGCTGCCTGGCTTTATGCATATGACCGGGGTACCACTGCACACTCATTTCAAACTACTCACTGTTTTGATGCTGGGGAATGTATCAGAAATAACGAACAGAGTGTAAATCAATAACTACAGAGTTGGAGTATCTACACGCTGCCGGTAATCCAGCCCCACTTTAAACGCCATGTAGACCCAGCCTGCTGCAATGATTGCCGCAATCAAAGATATCATCTGTGCAGAAAGTCCTAGAAATTTAAATCCGGCCATCACCCAGGTTGAGAGTAAATCTCCACCTCGATGTACCGTGGTATCGATGAAATTTTTGGCCTTATATTTCTCCTCTCTTTTGAGAGGCACATAGAGCATTTCACGCGCAGGTTTATTAACACCGTATTCGAAGGAACGCCGCAACACCTCAAGACCACCAAACAAAAATAGCACAGGCGAAAATACCAATAAAACAAAACCGAGCAGAAAAACACCGGGCAAGATTGCCAGCGTACGCGACATGCGTAACCACTTTAATAACCGAGAGGTTAAAAACAGCTGAAAAATCAAGGCAATTACATTCACTGTGGTATCGATGACTGAAAACAAACGTGTTCTTTCCATTGAGTCAGGAAAGAGGTCCGCAATCTGCTCAGCCACCATTAATGACAACAAAGTAGCGCATAGAGAATACCCTAGCATCAACGTGCAAATACCTAACAGGTATTTAGACCCCACAACCAGTTTGATCCCGTCCAGTACTCCCCCTTTTAACTTCGGCTGGTGTTTTAGATGTTGCGCAGTCTCAATTTGATCAATCGGGTTTTGTAAGCGCCAGACTCTTAGCTTGTGAATGCAGAACAAGGTTAATACTAATAAGACAGCCGCAATCAAAAATAAATTACTCACACCCAAACTCTCAACCAGAAGCGCAGTAATTACCGGCCCTATTATGGCACCGGTCGTGCCGCCGGCTGCGATGGCCGCAAACAAACGCCTGGATTGCTCGCGCACAAAAATATCTGACATGAAACTCCAAAAGACAGACACCACGAAAAGGTTAAATACTCCGACCCAGACATAGAAGCTTCGAGCGATAAGCGGCGTCACTTCACCCGCGCGAAACACGAGGTAAAATACGACGAGGTTAAAACTAAAAAAAAGATAAACCGTATTCAGAAAAACTCTACGGGTGAGATTGCGTGTCATCCAACCGAAGACCGGTACAATCAAAAGCATGCTCAGAAACACGCCTAACGCCAGCCAATGAACCTTATCAATACCACTGATAATGATCATTTCTGTCCGGATGGGTCGAATTATGTAATAGCTACATAACAACAGAAAGAAATAGAAAAAAGACCAGCAAAGGGCACTGACTTCATGTGGCCGGACATCAACCAGACGCAATACATTACGCTGAAAATTCATGGTGCTTAGAATATCAGCGAGTAAGCAGTTTTACCGCTTAATCCTTATCTTCGTCGTCATCGCCTTTAACTACATCGGCTACAGCACCACCTACTTTAAACGGTACTTTTGCTGTCTCAACCGCAACATCCGTGGCAGCACCAATCATGGTTCCAACACAACCTGAAGCTAAAAAAGAAAATACAACGATAACAAGCAAAGCGATTCGGTTTAATTTTGGCATTGAAGTTACATCCATGTGTTAATAACTGAGGCTACTTTAATGACTTTGCAGCCCGAATAAAGTGAGATCTGGTTAAAACCTGCTCAAAGTGCCAAAATATTAGACCAACATCTAACAATCGAAGTCTGAATGCCGATTTTACGCCCTTTACTGACATTAGTATTGTTACTCACAATCTGTCTCAGCGCCTGCTCAGGTAACAATTTGGTCATCTCGACCGCATACAACCGTGCTGATAACTCATCCGCTAAACGCTTTTACAAATACGCTAAATTCGATAGTAATGAAAAGAAACAAATCAAAGCGACTATTGATCAATTTCATCTATGGCATCGTAAACAACAACTACCAATCTATATCGATATGCTCAGAGAAGTAGAATACTCACTCGAAACCAATGACCCCCTTAATCAGGAAAAAATCAACAACTGGATAAGCACCGTCTATTCTTTTAGAGATAATATTGAGCAATGCAATCCGATGCTCCAGTCTGCTGAATTTCTCGCGCAACTGACTGACGCCCAAGTGCTGGAAATCCAGGATCGATTTATTAAGTTACGACAAAAAAACGAAAAGAAACGAAACAAATACACAACCGAAGAACGTGAAAAACGACGCTTACAATCAATGCTCAAGAGTCTCAAGTTCCTTGGGCTTAAAATGAATGATTCTCAAATTGAAATTCTTACCAACACCCTGGCTGAGACTGAATCTACCAATAAATTATGGTTAGAACAGTGGCGGCTTTGGCAAGCAGAGTTCATAGATTTGCTTGCCGACAGACAGCAATCTGATTTCAAACCCAGGCTGCAACAACTGATCGCCAAACTATCCCGTATTCCTGAAACTCACTATCCGGAAATATTGGCAGCCAATCAGGAACGCTGGAGCAATACCGCCCTGACGATTGGGAAAACACTCGACACAAAACAACAAGCAGATTTTTTGCAGGTTATTAAAAAAGTAAATTCGAGTTTAAACAAGCTGGCTAAGGACAGTCCAGCAGTGGATACCAGCATGGCTTTTCCAACAGAAACTCACTGCAGCCCTATCTAAAAACCACCACCGGTTTTAAAGCCTGACTTTCTTCGACCGCGACTGGAAGTCCGGGAACGAGATCGTGAGCGCGAACTATTGCCACCCATAGAGGGCAACTTGAAACCACCGGAACGCCTGCTTCTGCCACTAGGCAACTTGATTGAAACACCACCGGGTCGATGCCAGGGAGAACTACGTCTGCGGCGTCGACCACCTAAGCCACCGCTACCGAAATCTGGCCAGGCACCAACATCACGATGACGCTGATGTCTTTCTATAGTGCGCCATACATCTGCACCGCCAATTACGCCGCGCACAAATTGTTCGAGCACCGCCGAAATCAAGTGTCCATTACCAAAACCGGATCGCACGTCATCAAACCTTCTGCGTTTAAAATCACGTCTGATTTTTTCGATTTCCTTTAGACGCTTCAGTTGCGCACCATGCTGTCGGCGGTATTGCATAATTTCCGACTGAATATCATCGGTGTCATCACGCAGGTCATCCAGCTGATCGACAAGCTGGTCATCTTGAGGGGTGCGACTAGTAGCAGCCATTTGTTCTAGCTGATAAATTTCTTTGGTTTCCAGCGCTTTGGTTAACAAAGTTAGACACTCGCCAATATACTGGTCGTTACCACCGGCATATATAGCGCGTTGCTCCAACAGTTCGCTGTGTTGATCTTCAGTCGCGGCGATACGATCATCAATTTGATCCTGCACGTTTTGAGTCGCGGTAAGTGCATCTTGCAGCTTCTGCAAATCTGTTTTAGCAGCCGCCGCCAGCTCCATACGCTTTAAATCTTCACGCGCGTCTTCTGCTGCATCCCTGACCCGAGTTGCATGCTGCTCCAATCGTTGTGGAATCTCCAGCAAGGTCCAGTAATTTACGCGCCAGCGGTTATAACCACATAATCTAGCAACCCAACCATCCAACATGCGGGTTAAGGGATTGGCATGATATTCGGTTGTTCCATAACCACGATGCCACAGATACATGAACAACTTATCATCTTCAAATGGCGTGCCTTTTTCATCACGATCAGCTTGTGCCTGCTCGGTTTTATCATCGGCACGATCAGCAATCTCGTCAGCCTTGCGTGCCTTTTCCAATTGCGACTGATATTCCAGATTCTTATCGAGCTGGGTCTGGATCGTATTCTCCAGGTCAATGACAGCCTGAGCAGCTTCATTCACTTTTGCATTCTGGTTGTCGCGGTCTTGTTCCAGCTGGGTTAATTGTTCTTTAGCGGCGTTTATTTTTTGTTCTAACGCTTCTATTTCATTTTGACGCTGCTGCAAAATAGAAGTGACCTGATGCTCCGCAGCATCTATCGCCTGTCGCACTTCTCCACTCGCAATCCCATCCAGCCGAACCTCGGCTATGGCTCTTGTCGTTTGTGTTTGCTGTTGTCTGTTCTTTGCCAATGACTGGGTTGCCATGGTTAGCTCGGAATCCACCCTGTCGATCTCATTACGCAACGAGCGTATAGCCGTATCGAGGGTTGAGAGTGTTTCACGTCCGCTTTGCATTACCAGGCCGTTATGGTTGCGCCCGTACTGGGTACGGTGTAGTTGATCGCAAATTGGCCACGTTGTTTAGAGCCAATGATATTATTCTGGATGATGCCGTCATCGCGCTTGTCGTCTGCCACTTGATTAAAGGTGCGTTGATCTACTCGCACACCCCAGGTATCAACCACGGTTGTTTGACCATCCTCTTCATCTCCAATCGCAACTTTTAACAGCTCGCCATTCGCAGCTACGGCCTCAACGATCAAATAGTAATTACGTGCCGACTGATTCAAGTCCGGCACACGAAAAATCCCGGAATTCTCGTTTGGCCTTGAAATTACACGCACCTGATAACTTTGCTCCAGGGTCGAATACATACTGGACAATTCAGCTTGTAAAGCAGTTGCTTTGTCATAGTCCCTTTCACTCAGAGCATGTTCAGCGGACTGCCTCAATCCGGCAGCCTTGGCTAAAGCTGTCTTATCACTCGAGATGGAGGTGATGTTGGTATATTGACGTTCAATATTAGTTGGCAATGCTGCCAACGCATCTGCTTTTGGTTTTTGAATACCAAAGTGATAGCCGCCCAATGCAATGCCGGCGAACAACAGGAGTGAGAGTAATGGCTTACCCCACTCTTCACGATCTACATACCAACGCGCCAGTTTTATAGAGAAACTTTCACGAGCAGGTTTATAACTAAAACGATCTTGCTCCAGCGCATCCACACCTTCAGCCAGTACGGCATCATGTACTTCTATACCTTGAGCCGTATAGATCTCGCGCAAGCGTTCAATTAAACGGCCGCGTCGCCCCTCGGCATCCAGCTCTCGATCCACCATGACCTGGTTATGCCGTAAGGTATCGACCACATCCATCGCGACCATAAGGTCATCAAGCGACGCCTGTTCTTTGGCTGCACTCATCGTAAGTTAATCCGTATTAACAGGATGCAAATTAATCGAGTTTGTGTGCTAGTGCCAGCGAATCACCACGAGATACAATCTTGGCCAAGCGCTGCTTGCCATCTTCTACCGAGTCTCGTATCTCGGCTGCATTCTGGGTAGACAAGACACGCATCTCTGCGATGATTTCTGCCGAACGCTCCTGAAAACCAACCACTGACTCAACCAGTTTCTTGACTGACTCAGCTCTGATAGTTGGCCCGTAACCAGCTCGCACGGCAGCTTCTTGTACGGCACCACCAATGTCAGCCAGATCTTCCAGGCTCTTGGATACGCCCTCTTTCATGGCTTCCAGAGCTTCGGTGCTTTCGTGCAGACCAAACAGTCCAGTGAACGAAGCTGACAACGCAGTAAGCACTGACTCATTGGTACCAAAGAAGGTAATCGCCTGTTGATAAACGCGTTCCTTGGCACTTGTGGTTTGCATTAATCGCGCCATTACTACATCTGACGTGTTGTAGCTGACAGTCAAATTGTCCGATAAATCTTTAGCAATCTGGTAGCGTGCCTCTGCTGCCTGCAAATCGCGCATTTGCTCATCACGCGCCAGCTCGAGTTTGGCACGAGCACCCAGATTATCGCCTGTGAACTCGGCAACTTTAGCCGCAGCCGCATCCAGCTTGTCTTTTTCGCCTTCCCACTGCGCTTCTGCTTTCTTTAATACATCCAGCGCGTAGATTTCTGATTCCTTTAGTGCACCACGGAAATCCAGATAAGCATTCAGGATAATGTGCTCGCGCTCGATTTGATCGGCTGAATCACGGGTAACATCCAGATAAGTTTCTTTAATTTTGTCAAAACGGGTCGCTATATCACCGCGGGTGGCCTTCATCCAGATATTGGACAGGCGCTCAAAAGTGTCTACCCTGCCGTCATCAACCTGCTTCACCATTTTCTTCGCATCATCGCGTATGCTATTGAAAGCATTGGTTATATCTTCGTATCTGTTGCCGATTTTCATCAGACTTACCTGCTCTCGCACAATATCATTGAATACTGATGCCTGGGTAAGTGTCCGAGCAATGGCGACAACTTTAGGCTCGTCCAGATCTGTGATTCGCTCCAATAATGTTACGACTGGCGCTTCATCAACTTTTTCTGGCATTAAGCCTAAATCACGAATTTGACTAAGGGCTTTGTCGAGATATTTGAAGGTAGATTGACTCATTAATTACTCCGTTAATATAGTCGGTGACAATCAAAAAATGCCACTCATTTATGATGAGTACAATATAGGGACAGTTTATGGATGAGACAAGGGTTAAAACTTTTTCTTACCAGATTTAACGTAGATCAGAAATGTAAATTATTTTACGCGCGCTGCTTTGCGTCGCACGGCTTCATCCCAGCGACGCTGTTCAACTTTATTCTTTGGTGTGTAAGTTGGTACTTTTTTGGGCTTGCGCTCATCATCGACCGAGACCATAGTGAAATAACAGGTATTGGTATGTCTGATTTCAGCACTTTGCAGGTTCTCTGCTTCTACCCTTATACCAACGACCATTGAGGTGTTACCAGTGAAATTAATCGCCGCTTTTAAGTGCAACATTTCACCAATCGCAATTGACTGTTTGAACAAGACATTATTCACCGCCAGAGTCACTACATAATTACCGCAGTAACGCATGGCACAGGTGTAGGCAACCTGATCCAGTAACTTAAGCAGTTCACCGCCATGCATCTTGCCACCGAAGTTGGTCATCTCTGGCGTAACCAATAGGCTCATTTCTGTTTTGGCATCAAGCATTAGACGTTATTACTCAGGTTAACCAGTTGATCCAACTTAACTCTGGCTTCACCATCGGTGATTACCTGTCTGGCTTTTTCGATTCCCTTCTCAAGTGATGTCACCAAACCCGCTACATAGATCGCAGCACCAGAATTGAGCAAGACTATATCCAGGGCTGGACCTGGCTGGTTATTCAGAATCTCCTGCACCATCTTTTGGCTGCCTGCAATATCTGCCACCACTATTTCGCTCATCTCTGCCATACGAAAACCATATTCAAGCGGATCAATCACACGACGATTAATCTGCCCGTTCTTGAGCTCCACGCAATCTGTTTTAGCGCTGATACTGATTTCATCCAATCCATCTTGTGAATGCACCACCATCACATGTCGACTACCTAACTGCTGCAACACTTGTGCGACTGGCTCAAGCCAACTTTCGCTATATACACCGAGCAATTGATTTTGCGCACCGGCTGGATTGGTTAGCGGCCCCAGGACATTAAAGATCGTTCGCACACCCATCTCTTTGCGCGGGGCGATAGCGTGCTTCATCGCAGCATGGTGGTTGACTGCAAACATAAAACCGATACCAATTTGGTCAACACAAGCGGCAACTTGATCCGCATTGAGATTGAGATTCACTCCTACGGCCTCCAGCAAATCAGCACTACCTGAACTGCTTGAGACTGAACGATTACCATGCTTGGCAACGGTTGCACCTGCTGCTGCAGTCACGATGGCGCTGGCGGTAGAAATATTGAAGGTTTTATGCCCATCCCCTCCAGTACCAACAATGTCTACGGTGTTATCAGATTTAACGGTAACGCTGGAAGCAAGCTCGCGCATAACGCTCGCGGCGCCAGCGACCTCGTTAACGGACTCACCTTTCATGCGCAAGGCGATCAGAAAACCACCTATTTGCGAGGAGGTCGCTTCACCGGTCATGATTTGATGCATTACCATGCGCATCTCATCATAGTCGAGATCTTGCTGCTCTATTACCCGTGCTAATGCTTGTTGTATATCCATACTCAGCCTTTACGCCAGTTGCTGCAAAAAGTTATTGAGCAAATCGTGTCCATGTTCAGTCAAAATAGACTCGGGATGGAACTGCACACCCTCTTGCTGAAATTCGTTATGCTTGACGCCCATGATCTCATCAATCTCACCGCTTTCATTTTCGGTCCAGGCGGTGACCTCCAGACAATTCGGCACCGAGCTTTTCTCTATTACCAGTGAATGATAACGGGTAGCGGTAAACGGATTAGGCAAGCCGGAAAATACACCCTTATCATTGTGATGTACTTGTGAAGTTTTACCGTGCATGACTTTTTCAGCACGTACTACTTTTCCACCCCATACCTGACCCAGACTCTGATGCCCGAGGCAAACACCTAGCAGGGGAATTTTTCCAGCGAAATGCTCTATGACTTCAAGTGAAATCCCTGCCTCATCCGGCGTGCAAGGACCGGGAGACACCAGAATAAACTCGGGCGACTTAGCTTCGATATCCGCTACCGAAATTTCATCATTGCGATGCACTTCCACTTCCTGACCCAGCTCGCGCAAATATTGCACCAGGTTGTAAGTGAACGAATCATAATTGTCCAACATCAACAACATAATAAAATCCTACAGATTCGAAAGCCAATCATCTGGAACCACCGCGCATTGCCATTTCTACCGCCTTGATTACACCACGCGCTTTATTCATGGTTTCTTGCCATTCCAGCTCTGGTTCCGAGTCATAAACGATGCCCGCGCCAGCTTGTATATGCAACATATCATTTTTAATTACAGCCGTTCTAATCGCTATAGCAGTATCCATATTCCCGTCCCATCCCAGATATCCAATCGCACCCGAATACACTCCGCGTTTTACCGGCTCCAGTTCTGCAATGATTTCCATAGCTCTTATTTTAGGGGCACCGCTAACGGTTCCAGCTGGAAAACAGGCTTTCAATACATCGATCGCCGTTAGCTTCGGCTGCAACTTACCGATTACGTTCGAGACGATATGCATGACGTGAGAGTAGCGTTCAACAGACATCTTTTCGTTGACCTTTACTGAGCCAGTCTCGCTTACCCTGCCGACATCGTTGCGCCCGAGATCGATCAGCATTATATGCTCGGCAAGTTCTTTAGGGTCTGCAAGCAGCTCTTGCTCCAGAGTAAGATCAGCCTGCTCCGTTTCACCTCTGGGTCGCGTACCCGCGATGGGGCGAACAGTAACCTCACCATTTTCAGCACGCACCAAAATTTCTGGAGAAGACCCAACCACATCAAAATCATCGAACTGCAAATAGTACATATAAGGAGAAGGATTGAGTATGCGCAAGGCGCGGTACAAATCGAGTGGGCGAGAATCAAATGGAATACTCATGCGTTGAGACAACACCACCTGCATGATATCGCCCGCCGCAATATAGTCACGCGCTGTACCAACTGCCTCTTTAAAACCTTCCTGGGTAAAGCCCGAGCTAAAGTGATCTTCCGCCAAGCCGCTTGCCTGCCCTTCCAAACGTGACTCGTTCAGCGGCATGGCAAGTTGTTGCTGCAGTTCATCCAGACGAGCGATACCCTGCTGCTCTTGGTCCGGCTGGACATGGATGATGATAAATAACTTACCGGATAAGTTATCAAACACCACTAACTCTTCAGAGAGCATTAACAATATATCGGGCAGCTCTAACTCATCGGGCTTTTGCTGCTGTAGCTTTTGTTCAATGTAGGCAATAGTCTCATAGCCAAAGTAACCTACCAGACCACCACTAAAGCCAGGCAGCTCTTCGACCTCTGGTACTGAAAAAGACGCATGCAGGTCTGCCACCCAATCCAGCGGGTTTTCTACCGTAAAAGATTCTTGCTGTTGACCCGAGACAAACACGTCAACTTGATTTTCATGAATTTTGAAAACCGTTTCGCACGGCAGACCGATGATTGAATAGCGGCTCCATTTTTCACCGCCCTGCACTGACTCAAACAAATAACTGTTCGGCTTATTGGCCAAACGCAAATACGTTGATAAAGGCGTATCAAGATCGGCCAGCACTTCTCGAACCAGTGCTTTGCGTTTATAGGTATAAGGAGAGCTAAAACTTTGGAACTTCATATTGACTCACAGCAAGGAAACAGGAAAACAAACTAACTCAGGAGTTGCTTCGCCATCGCAGTATTTGATCTGAATGAGTGCTTGCTGATAAGAGCATGGTGTAATTCAAACGGTTGCCAGTTGGGTTCGCATATCACCAATCACAGAATCATAACCATTGGCATCTGCTGCTTGATGCGCGCCAAATATCGCAGAGCCTGCCACAAACATATCAGCGCCTGCGCGCTTGATTTCGGCAATATTGTCGACCTTGACGCCGCCATCGATTTCCAGGCGGATATCAAAACCGGACTCATCGATCATTTTTCGAGCTGCTGCGAGTTTATCCAGTGTAGCTGGAATGAACTTTTGCCCACCAAAACCGGGGTTAACGGACATCAATAACACTACATCCACTTTGTCCATTACATAATCAAGATAACTTAGTGGCGTGGCAGGATTAAATACCAAACCAGACTTGCAGCCGTGCTCACGAATGAGCGCCAGGCTTCTATCGACGTGGTCAGAGGCTTCCGGGTGGAAAGTAATGATGCTGGCACCGGCTTTGGCAAAATCCGGTATCAATCGATCCACCGGTGTGACCATCATATGCACATCAATATCTGCTGTAACGCCATGTTTACGCAGAGCCTCGCAAACCAGTGGGCCAATGGTCAGGTTAGGCACGTAATGGTTATCCATCACGTCAAAATGCACCACATCCGCACCCGATTTGAGGACATTGTCAACCTCCTCACCCAGTCGGGCAAAATCCGCTGAAAGAATTGAAGGTGCTATTAAATCGCCCATAATCTTGCTCTCCGTATCAAGCCTTTACGATACCTGAAGTTATGTTGTGTTGCACTGCCTGTGAGGTCCCCTGCTTCTGAAAGATTTAACACATTACATGCGAACTTAGCACTTGCTTTCCGGCTATTGATATCTACAATGCACCATCCTGTTTATCAGTAACACGTAATGCTACGCAAACTGTTGTATCGCTATACCGCCAAAAAGCCGGTAAGAATGATTCACTCTAACGGCTCACCGTATCTGGAGCGCTATTACGTTGGTGGTATCGGCTCATATCAGTTCTACTTACACCGCTTTGTAAGTGGCGATGGTGACCGCGCCTTGCATGACCACCCCTGGAAAAGTAGCCTCGCAATATGTCTTGCCGGTGGCTATCTTGAGCACAGAATAAAATGGTTCAACCCTGAGACGGCCTTTGATATAGATGAAAAGAAAATCTGGCCAGGCAAATTCAACCGCATCAAAGCCGCCACCTTTCATCAGATCATTCACACCAAGCCCGAGACGTGGACTCTTTTCATGCATGGCAAGAAGATCAAGCCCTGGGGCTTCATTAACAAAACCACGATTATTGATCAAGATGGTGAGGACCGAATGGTCTCTCATTATCTTGCTGATGAGGATAACGAGTCACATAAAGAGTGGTGGCTTTCTGCTCCGATTGGAGCTACCAGCACGCGTGCATCACTGAATGCGAAGCGCTAAACTTCCTTAGTGGCGACTGCTACCGTGTAATGACTGCCCTGCTTCAGCTTTTTATAATTACCAAACATTTCAGTCAGGTTGCGCTTCATATATTTTCGCAAGCCATTAATGGTGACCACATAGAGCTTGCCATTCGGCGCCAATAACTGCAGCGCATCAAACAGATAAATAGAGAGCATCTCTTTGCCTACTTTAGCGGGCACATTCGAAACCACCAAATCCCAACAGCCCTGCTCTTTAACCGCGTCAAAACCATTACTCAGAACTGCTTTGGCATTATTACAACCATTCAGTTGCAGGTTTTTGTTGCTGTAGTCGACCGCGACAAAATCCTTGTCCAGCAACAGGGTTTTTCCAGCGCTGGCTTCTGTAGCCAGCACCAGACCAAGCGGTCCATAACCACAACCAAGGTCCAGACAGTTGTCCTGTTCTGAAATCTCCAATCGATCCAGTAGCAAACGTGTGCCAGCGTCTATCTCTCGTGGCGAAAAAAGGCCCCAGGTGGTTTTAAAGTTGTAATTTTTTTCGCGCAGATTTGCGCTAAAGCTGATGTCCTGGCGCCAGGCATCTATTTGCTTGTGATCAGGCAACCGTTCCACCGAGTTTGGTAAACATCTCAGCCGCTTTTTTATGCAGCTCTTCCAGATCATTACCGAGATAGTTGAAGTGACCCATCTTGCGTCCGCGACGTGCCTCTTTCTTGTTATACAGGTGCAAATGAATATGCTTGTCGACTTCCAGCATATCCCAGTTCGGCACTCTTTTTTTCCAGAGGTTACCCAACAAATTTACCATCACTACCGATGACTTTAAACGCGTATCGCCCAGACCGGCATTCGTCAATATCCTGACTTGCTGCTCAAACTGGGACGTCATCACAGCATCTTGTGTGTAATGACCACTGTTATGGGTGCGTGGCGCTATTTCATTAACCAGTAAGCGATTCTTTTTGGTGACGAAAAACTCCACCGCCAGAATACCGATCAAATCCAGGGCAGTTGCCAATGTCTTGGCCGCTTCTTCAGCTTGCTCTTGCAACTCTGAATCAATATCGGCTGGCACCGCACTGGTATGTAGAATCCCTTTTTTATGCACGTTTTCAGCAATTGGAAAACAGCTGATATTGCCATCTTTGTCTCTGCCCAATATCACCGAGATCTCTTTCGCCAGATCTATTTTTTCTTCCAGAATACATTCCGGATTATCCAGATGTTCCCACGCCGCTTCCAGATCATCCGGCACCATCACCAGTGCCTGACCCTTACCGTCATAGCCCATCTCGGTGATTTTAAGAATAGCGGGAAACTTCATGGTCTTGCGCGCGCTATCCAAATCATCTGGCCCAGCGATGACCTGAAAGGCTGCAGTACTTAGTCCTTGATCGAGGATCATGGTTTTTTCTACAACGCGATTTTGTGAATAACGAAAACAGTCGGGTGACGGGTGTACTTCTGAAAACTGACCGATGTACTCCAGACTGGTAGCCGGAACATTTTCAAATTCAACGGTTACCGCATCACATTCCAGACCAAGTTGACGCAATGCATCTTCATCCTCATAAGCTGCCTGAACATGCTCATCTGCCAATTCACCAGCCGGGGAATCAGGATCCGGCTCCAGAACAATGACACGATGCCCCATCGCGTGGGCAGCTTCAGTGAACATCAGCCCCAGCTGACCACCACCAATCACACCCAGAGTGTAGACCTTATCGTTCATAGATTATTACTGTGGAGGCAACTTCGAATTTTTGGCTTTGTCATACTGTTCTTTTCTAAAAGCTGATAATTTTTTTGACAAGGCAGCATCATCGAGTGCCAACATACTGATGGCGAACAAAGCGGCATTAGCGGCACCAGCTTCACCAATTGCAAAGGTTGCTACTGGCACGCCTTTGGGCATTTGCACAATGGATAAGAGTGAGTCCTGACCTTGCAGATGTCGTGATGGTACCGGCACCCCTAATACAGGCACAGTGGTTTTTGCAGCCAACATGCCGGGCAAGTGAGCCGCCCCGCCAGCACCAGCGATAATACAACTCAAACCTCGATCAACAGCGGAGTCTGCATACTCAAACAGGTAATCAGGTGTGCGATGCGCCGAGACTACCTTAGCCTCATGTTCAATCCCGAATGTTTCTAGCACTTGAACTGCTTTCTCCATCACAGGCCAATCGCTGTCACTACCCATGACCACGCCGACACGCTGTTGCTGCATAACTCTATCCATTCGATCGGAAAGCGGCGTAGAATAACATATTATTCGTGTAAATATGGAACCTCTGGGGCATCTAAGTTACGATGCCGGTAGTTCATAGAACAACTCACCAAACGAGCCAGAGTTATCAGGAAGAAAAACATTGAGTACTACAGAAATAACCTCACTCGAAAAAATTTACAGCGGTAAAGTACGGGATATTTATGCTATCAATGATGAATTGTTGTTGATGCTTGCCAGCGATCGATTGTCTGCATTTGACGTGATTCTGCCCACCCCAATTACCGGCAAAGGAGAAATCCTGACGAGAGTTTCCAATTTCTGGTTCGATATGTTCGAAGACATACTGCCTAATCATCTCACCGAACATAGCGCTGACGAATTTATTACCGATGATGACGAACTGGCTTATGCTCAACATCGCAGTGTCATTGTTAAACGCTTGAAGCCATTGCCTGTAGAAGCCATCGTCAGAGGCTATTTGATTGGCTCAGGCTGGAAGGACTACCAGAAAACCGGTGAAGTCTGCGGCGTAAGCCTGCCGGAGAATCTACAGTTGGCCGATAAATTGCCAGAAGTCATCTACACCCCTTCTACCAAAGCAGCGGTTGGTAACCACGATATAAACATCGACTATGATGAAACGGTCAAGCTTGTTGGTGCCGAGCTGGCAGAACAGATCAAACAAGCCAGCATTACCATTTACACCCGTGCTGCGGAGTACGCTCTGGCTCGCGGCATTATTATTGCGGATACCAAGTTTGAATTTGGCCTTGATGAAGTCGGTAGATTACATCTTATGGATGAAGTGCTGACACCTGACTCATCACGATTCTGGCCGGTAGATCGATATCAGCCTGGTACCTCACCGTTTTCTTTTGACAAGCAATATATCCGTGATTACCTGGAAGGCTTGAATTGGAACAAACAGCCTCCAGGGCCTGAAATACCCCATGAAATCATAGAAAAAACCCGCGAAAACTATAACAAGGCTGTAGAACTCCTCACACAATAGAGCCCTAAGTTATTGTTTTATATATATTTAACAATTGTAACTGTGACAGCATTTCACATAAATGAGTGGAATAAAGACTTTTCTGTTGTATATTGTTTTCTCTAACAACAATACTACAACGTAGGAGTTAAAGATGGATATTGTAAGTTTACTAGCATCCCTGGTACCTGGAATTCTTGGCGGCAACATTGCTGGCGCCCTGATGAAGAAATACAGCCTTGGCTTACTGGGCAATAGCCTGTCAGGCATAGTTGGTGGCGGACTGGGCGGCACGCTCGGTGGTTCTGCCATCGGTGGTGCAACAGGTTCAGCTATGGTCGGTAATATCGCCGGTGGCGGTATTGGTGGCGCAGTTGTGATGGTCGTAGTTGGCCTGATCAAGAAGGCTCTAGCGAAAGCTTAAGTTCTTCCAAAGGACCCAAACCCGGTTATTCTCGTTCCGAGTAACCGGGTTTTTTTATGCCTGACATCATTTGTGTAACACGGTGCTATCATTAGTAATATGGGACGCCACAAAAAACGCTTTGGACAACATTTCCTGCACGATGAATTTGTCCTGCAACAAATAACGTCAGCGATAAACCCGCAAGCAAACGATACAATTATTGAAATTGGTCCGGGTGCCGGTGCCTTGACCAAACACTTGTTGCCTGAGCTAAAGCAGCTAACAGTAATTGAACTGGATAGAGATTTAATACCTGCCCTGAAAAAACTCGGAGAGAGCTTCAACTGTGAGCTAGCCATCATCAATCAGGATGTACTCGAGGTAGATTTCACTCAACTGGCTTCCGATATAAACACCTCGTTAAGAATAATCGGCAACCTCCCTTACAACATCTCAACTCCGGTCATTTTCAAGTGCCTGGAGTCAACTGACGCCATTCATGAGATGATATTTTTACTGCAAAAAGAAGTCGTAGAGCGACTCACTGCATCACCTGGCAGCAAAAGCTATGGACGCTTATCGGTCATGGCCCAATATCATTGCCACACTGAATATCTGCTTGATGTTGGCCCCGAAGCATTTACACCACCACCGCGAGTAGATTCTGCACTGGTAAAATTAAAGCCCCATGACAAACCGCTTAAGCTACTTGAGCACAAGACGTTACAAACAGTGGTTAGAAATGCCTTTTCACAACGACGTAAAACTATTACCAATAGTTTAAAGACCTTGATCTCAGTTTCAGAGATTGAAGCTCTCAAAATCAATCCAAAACTGCGACCCGAACAATTATCAGTTGAACAATTCGTTGATCTCAGTAACCATGTAAGCACAACAAAAATCGGGGATTAAACCTACTGTGTCATCTGAACCAGCGAGTGAAGAATATAAGATTCGAATCAGCGTTGAAAGCGCCTATCTGGACACCGAGTCCGACCCGGATGACGAGCGTTTTGTGTTCTCCTACACGGTCACTATAGAAAACCTCGGCAACACTGCAGCCCAACTGTTAAATAGACACTGGATCATTATTGATGGAAATGGTCGCGAACAGGAAGTTAAAGGCGAAGGTGTGGTCGGCGAACAGCCACTGATAGAACCCGGCACCGGCTATCAATACACCAGTGGCACCATGCTGGAGACACCGGTTGGCATTATGCAAGGCTCATATCAAATGCAAGGTAGCGACGGTTTGTTGTTCGATGCTGAAATCAAACCTTTTACGCTAGCCATTCCCAGAGTCTTGCACTAAACATGGCAATCTACGCGGTAGGCGACGTTCAGGGCTGTTATGACCAACTTCGACAGCTACTCGACAAGCTTAACTTTGATCGTAATCATGACACTTTGTGGCTGACCGGTGATCTGGTCAATCGCGGCCCTAAATCGCTTAAAACTTTACGCTATGTAAAAAAACTCGGTAAAGCTGCCGTTACTGTATTAGGTAATCATGATCTACATCTACTATCTGTTTACAACAAACATCACAGCCTTAAAACCAGCCCTGATTTTACCAATATTTTAAAAGCAAAAGACTCTGACGAATTAATTCACTGGTTACGACACCAGCCTCTAATGCACCACGACCAAGAACTGAACACAGTCCTGGTGCATGCCGGTTTAGCCCCGCAATGGAGTCTTACAGAAGCACAGCAATGCGCGCGTGAATTTGAGTTGGTGCTAAAACGGCGAGACTATTCTCTATTTCTACCTTCGATGTATGGCAACACACCCAACCTCTGGTCTGATGAGCTTGAAGGTGCAGAGCGCTTACGCTTTACCGTTAACGCATTTACGCGCATGCGGTTTTGTGATCAAAAAGGTGCTCTGACTTTTACCGATAAAAACAATCCGAACAAAGCGCCCGCTCATCTCTTGCCCTGGTTTAAGGTCAACAAGAGAAAAAATAGAGACGTGCGCATCATTTTTGGACACTGGTCTACGCTAGGATATATGAATGATGAAAACCTCATTGCACTGGACACCGGATGTGTCTGGGGTGGTGAGCTTACCGCTATTCGAATTGATCAGAAAAACTCAAAACCAGTGAGTGTAAAACACAGCGCTTGATTCAATCACACATGCAAAAACTAGACACCAACCAAGATATTGATACTCCTGAAGGCATCTCTATCAGCCTCTCCCCGGTCGGCCCAATCGTTCGAGCACAGGCATGGATGATCGATAATTTAATCTTTTTTGGTGCGATGACTCTGGTGGGCACTATCACCTCCCTATTTGGTAGTTTTGGTATGGGCATCTATTACATCGCTCTGTTTTTTCTGTACTGGTTCTATCCGGTCTGTTTTGAAGTGTTGTTCAATGGCTCCACGCCAGGCAAAAAAGCTATGAACATCCGGGTGCTTCATATTGATGGTACACCGGTAGGCTGGGCAGCGTCGATTAACCGCAACCTGTTACGCACTGTTGATTTTTTACCGTTGTTCTATGCTGTTGGATTTATTTCGATGTTACTTAACAATCGCTTTCAACGACTCGGTGACATCGTTGCTGGCACCATGGTCGTCTACAATCCAAATCAAATTGTATTACCCGAAATAGCAGAAGCTACAGCCGTCGCGCCGCCCTATCCGCTGGTGGCTGAAGAACAAAGAGCGATTCTGAATTTTGCTGAACGGCTTGACAATTTAAGCTCTGAGCGCAGTGATGAACTGGCGAGCCTGACCGGCCCACTAGTGCAAGAGTCAAACTCTCCCGGCCAACAACTACTGGGAATAGCTAACTGGATTAACGGCAGGCGCACATGAGACAGGAACAATTTGTTTCACAACATAGTGAAGCCTGGCATCAATTAAGTGAATGGTTAAGGCTCAACTCCTTAAATGCGAAGGACCGGCAAATCAGCATACAAGTGAACAAGCTGCACTGGCATCAAGACTTTGATTTCCCCAGTACCTATCGACAGGTATGCCAGCACCTGGCTCTAGCCAGAAGCAGACAATACAGCCAACCTCTGCTGGATAAAATAGGAAATCTGGTGCTGGCAGGTCACCAACAGTTTTACCGGCCCAAAACAAACCTCAAAGAAAAATTCTTTGCCTTGCTGCTAGTGAAATTACCGCAGACGATCCGCCAGGAATGGATACTGATGGCTATCTCCAGCGTGTTGTTTATGGGCAGCTTGATAACAACACTTATCGCGATACAGATCAACCCTGATTTAACCTACAGTATTGTTGATGCCGGCAACGTTGCCGAGATGGAGCAAATGTATCGACCCGACAGTCATGCACGCGCCAGTGATACACGCGAAGCAGATAGTGATGTTTTAATGTTTGGCTTTTACATCATGAACAACACCAGCATTGGCTTAAGAACTTTTGCCAGCGGTCTGTTATTCGGTATTGGCAGTATTATGATATTGCTCTTTAATGGACTCACTATTGGCACTGTTGCTGGCCATCTTACCCAGCTCGGTTACATTGAAACCTTCTGGGGTTTTGTATCGGGTCATAGTGCGATGGAGCTCATCGCCATCATCATCTCTGGTGCTGCCGGATTAAAACTCAGCGCAGCACTATTGCGGCCAGGACAACGCTCACGGCTGCGCGCCTTAAAAGAAAATGCCCGGATCGCGCTGATCATGATGTATGGTGCGACTGCCATGTTTTTTATAGCTGCTTTCATTGAAGCATTCTGGTCACCCAGAACGTTTATTCCGGTAAACATTAAGTACACTGTTGGAATACTCTTGTGGGTGCTGGTCATCGCTTACTTTTGCCTGTGTGGCCGCGGTAAGGTGCTTGATGAAACTTGAAGACATCACCGTCAAAATAAGGCCGCGTGATGCCTGGGAAGCTATCGACCTGGGCTTTAAGTTTACCCAGCAAAACTGGCGTGTAATTTATTTTCCATGGGCAATATTTTTAACCGCGGTTGTGATCATTGTGACTATTGGCTTACAACGCTGGCCGTTATTTTCACTATTCGTAATCTGGTGGCTAAAGCCGGTTTATGATCGCGTACTGCTTTCGATTTGTAGCCGCACCTTGTTTAATGACAAGCCGGGTACAGAAGATACATTACGTTCGATCCCCGAAAATCTGCGCTCACAATTATTCAGCGGCCTGACTTATCATCGCTTTTCATTTTCGCGGAGCTTTTATTTACCAGTGACGTTACTGGAAAAGCTAAAAGGCACCGAGCGCAAAAACAGATGCAATATACTTTCACTCCGTACCAGTGGCCACGCAGTATGGTTAACAGTGACCTGCATGATATTTGAACAGATCATGAGCATTACCCTGATCGGCTTCATCTATATGATGATCCCGGAAAGTCATCAGGCGGACTTAATGGGTATGCTTTTCAATGATGACTACACTTTTCAACAAAGCCTGGTGATCAATCTTTTATATGGTATCGGTATCTTGGTGATCGAACCATTTTACGTCGCTGGCGGCTTTATGTTGTATATCAACCGTCGTACGATCCTGGAAGGCTGGGATATAGAACTGAGTTTCAGGAACCTGAGCAATCGCTTAAGCAAATTAATAAAAGGTCCCACCACCACCTTGCTCTTACTACTGGCATTATCTCCACTACTGCTTACGCAACCAGCTGCCGCTGAAGTAGATGATGAATACCCGGAAGAACCAATCGCACAAAGCCTCAGACCAGTGACTGATTCTTCCACTGTAGTTGAAGAAATTTTCGCTCGTGAAGAAATGGGCAAAAAAGAGACCCGCAAGGGCCTTGAGTACATTGGTGATAATGTTGATACTGATGCGGATGGCTTTGATTTTTCAGGCATCGGAGAACTGATCGTTTATCTGGCACAAACGTTTAAAATATTGTTGGTTTTAGTAATACTGATTTTGATTGCAATGGCAATCTTGCACCGTGACAAATGGCTGCATTTACTCGGCATTGGTGACCTGCCGAAAAAAGATGAAGCCGTGATCGAAAGTTTGTTTGGCATGGATTTACGACCAGACTCTCTACCAGACGACATCGCTAGCAGCGCCAGACAACTGGCGGAGAATAACGACTTACGCGGCGCTTTAAGCTTGCTCTATCGTGGCGTGTTAAGCATTCTGGTGAATCATGACAAATTGGCTATAAGCAGCGCACATACAGAAAATGAAATCCTGGCCCTTGCAGACTCTGAAATCAAAAACACGCGTAAAAGTTATCTCGGCCAATTAACCAACGAATGGATCAGAACGGCATATAGTCAAAGCATATCTACCCAAGACCTGGTACTCAGTCTGTGTGACCAATGGCCTCAATTCACGGTGCAACAGTGAACTCAAATCGAATCATTACTTTGATTGTGATACTGGTACTTATGTTGTGTGCCTACTGGTTTTCGCAAAATTTTCGTATTGTAGAAAGAGAAGTGAGTACAGGTTATGACGGTGAAGCCACAAGCAATTCGTATTACGCGGCACGGCAGTTTCTACGTCGCATGGGATATGACGCACGAACCTTGAGCACTCTCGATCTACATAATCAGGTTTATGGTGAAAACACCACCCTATTGTACTTTGGTAATCGCCAGAATCTGGGAGAACAACGCTCGCAACAACTATTGGACTGGGTAGAACGCGGTGGGCATTTATTATTGACCCCACAAAACATTCTCGACGCCGATGACCCCGAAGAAGATGCACCACTAGATCCGATACTCGATACACTCGAAATCTATGCCTACTATTCAGACTATGAAGAGATGGATGTGGAAAATGAGGATGACACTGATGAATGGAATGAGGAAGAGGATGACGAGCTCGACTTGAGCGAACTAACAATTGATGGTTATCCAACCAATACTTTCCTCTACTCTGCGGAACGTTTGGTCGGCACGATTCCCGGCGATCAAACAGCGAGTGATATGTACGGTGTTCAGTGGCTGTCACGCGCACTAGGCAGCGGAAATGTGTCGGTGATAACAGATTTTTCACCATTTCAAAATTATCAATTGGACCAGCATGACAATGCTCAACTACTAAGACTGGTTGCTGGAATACACGCCAATCAAGGGAATGTAATCTGGCTACTGCATGATACCGATATGCCGCCCCTGTGGCGCTTGATTCTGAACTCCGCTCTACCGGTAGTAGTGAGTTGTGCGACTATATTACTGGTTTGGCTGTGGGGCTCACTCTTCAGGTTTGGTCCGATTGTGCGCGAACCGGAACCAGAACAACGACAACTACTGGAGCATCTGGATGCAGCAGGCTACCACCAGAGAAAGCACGCCCCAAGCAAATTATTTAGCACCACCCAAGGCGCGGTACTGAAAAAAATCGCGCGGCTCTACCCACAGTGGTCAACTCTTGAGTATCAAGATAAAACTGAATTACTATTGGACCAGCTCAAGCTCACCGAATCCGGTGCAAGACTGGTATTAAGCAAACCCACTGAGATGATGCCCAATGAGTTTTATGCGGCCATCAAAACACTTCAAACAATCAGGAAATCAATATGAGTGAAACCCCAGCTACTGATACCGAAAACACAGCCAACCCCGAAGCGACACGCGCTGTAAATGCCATTCTTGCAGAGATATCAAAAGCCGTTGTTGGTCAACAACAGGTAATACGGGAAGTATTAATCGCCTTGCTTGCCAGTGGACATATCTTATTGGAAGGTGTTCCGGGTCTGGGTAAAACCCTTTTAGTGAAAGCGTTGGCAAAATGCTTTGAAGGCGATTTTTCCAGAATTCAATTCACTCCGGACTTGATGCCGGCTGATGTGACCGGTCACGTTATCTACGATATGGCTAACAACAAGTTCAACACTCATAAAGGACCCATATTCACCAACCTGTTGCTGGCAGATGAAATTAACCGGGCACCGGCGAAAACCCAGGCAGCACTATTGGAGGTGATGCAGGAGTATCAAGCAACCATTGAAGGTACTTCACACGCAGTGCCCAAACCTTTTATGACACTCGCCACCCAAAACCCGCTTGAACAAGAAGGCACCTACCCGCTACCTGAAGCTCAACTCGACCGCTTTTTGATGAAAGTACTGATTGATTACCCGGAAGAAGAACAAGAGCAGTTACTAGTGAAAGTTGTCACGGGTGAACGAATCGGTGATGCCTTGAGTGTAGATGCTGTGTCAAAAATAATTAACGCTGAAACCATACAAAAATTACAACTGTACTGCGCCAGAATAAAAGTTGATCAAGCCATCATTGAATACTGTGTGCGCCTGGTTAGAGCTACACGAAGCTGGCAAGGCATCAGTATTGGTGCTGGACCACGAGGTAGTATAGCGCTGGTAAGATGTGCTCGCGCCGCGGCATTGCTGGCTGGCAGAGACTATGTCACACCGGACGACGTCAAGAATATAGCCCTGCCCGCTTTGCGACACAGGATTGAGGTTTCACCCGAACTCGAAATGGAAGGACACACCTCCGACCAGATATTGACCAACCTTATTAACCAGGTTGAAACGCCCCGGCTATGATCGCAGCCAGTCGTTTTTATCAGGCCGCCTGCATCTTTGTGGTGCTGGGCTTGCTTGCGAGTTTCAAAGGTGCAGAACAGGCCTGGTGGATAATGGCTGCTATCTTCCTGCTTTGCGTAGCGGTAGATGCGCTGCTGGTTTTTAAAAACCCGAATCTGACTGTCGAACGAGAACTACCACAGTCGCTGCCTCTTGGTGTTTGGCAGGCACTGGCGATAAAAATAACCAACCCCGGCAACAGCAACTTTACTTTTGATATTCATGACCATCACCCCAGCCAAATTCTAAGCCGCGGTCAACCACAAACTATCAATCTTGGTGCCGGTACCGATGCTTTGTATCGCTATGACATACAGGCAGTGGAGCGTGGTGATGCCAGCTTCCCGCTAACCCAGATCAAATTAAAATCGCCATTGGGCTTATGGCATCGACTGATCAAGGTCGAGAATGAAGACACCTGCCGGGTGCATCCTAACTTTGCGGCCGTTTCAAAATTCGCATTGCTCGCGCTGGATAATCGCCTGAGTCAAATGGGGATCCTGAAAAAACGTCGGCGAGGAGAAGGTCAGGACTTTCATCAGCTAAGAGACTATCGCAAGGGAGACTCGTTACGACAGATAGACTGGAAAGCCACCAGTCGCATGCGTAAACCAATCTCGAAAGAATATCAGGACGAGCGCGACCAACAAATAGTCATGTTGCTCGATTGTGGCTACCGTATGCGCACCAAAGATGATGACGTCTCGCACTTTGATCAAAGCTTGAATGCCACTCTGTTACTTTCCTATGTCGCATTACGCCAGGGTGATGCCGTTGGCCTGGGTACTTTTGGTGGTAATAATCGCTGGCTTGCGCCGGTCAAAGGTGTTGCGCTGGTCAAGAGAATTCTCGAATCTATTTATGATTTACGCGCGACCCGGGAATCACCCGATTATTCACAGGTTGCTCGCGACCTGATTTTGCGCCAACGTAAACGATCGCTGGTTGTAATAATTACCAATATCAGGGATAGCGACAGTGATGACATCTTGCCTGCCGTTCGCTTGCTGAGCAAACAACATCTGGTGTTGTTAGTCAGCATGCAAGAAAAAGTTTTAGATAAAGTACTCGATGCACCAGTCAACAAACTCAACGATGCCGTCAGGTTATCTGCCACTCACGAATTTATTGAACACCGTAACAACGCCATCAATAAACTAAGGGCACACGGTGTAGTTTGTATCGACACTACACCTGAAGATTTATCTGTCAGCCTGGTCAATGCCTATCTGGATATAAAATCATCCGGTAAATTATAAGTATGAGCGACAGCATTAATTTCAATATCATTGGTATTGCACATACGCCCTATAAACAAAAGTTTGGTATTCCTCGCCAGCCCGGTCTCGCCCCTGACATACCAGGCACTCTTGTAATTAATCCCCCCTTCAATCGAGAAGAAGCATTTCGCTCGATAGAAGAATTTTCCCACTTGTGGGTGAGCTTTGTGTTTCATGGAATTCAACAGAACAAATGGCAAGCCATGGTTCGCCCCCCACGGCTCGGGGGTAACAAGAAGGTAGGTGTGTTTGCCAGCCGCTCAACCCATCGCCCTAACCCGCTCGGCCTTTCTGTGGTTAAACTTGAAAGCATCGAGATCAAGCCGCAACAACTGTTGCTACACATCAGCTCGCATGACCTGCTCGATCAAACACCCGTGGTAGACATCAAACCCTACTTGCCGTATTCGGATGCTATCGAGACCGCGAGCAATGGCTATGCACCCGCTCCTGAGAGTAACCTGTATGAAGTGAAATTTTCAAAACAAAGTCTGGATTTCATTGATCGCTGGCAACATCAACAGGCAGAAAACCTTAAATCACAACTGGTCAGCATTCTCTCGCAGGACCCACGCCCGGCTTACAGTAAAGATGATCCGCAGCGACAAAGTTACGGAATGAAGCTGTATAACCTTGATATTCAATTTTCGATTGAAAACAACTGTATGAAAATCGACGATATAACGCAGATTTAGCTTTTCATACTTGTATTTAGGCTTTCAGGCCTTATTATTTTGACACGCGGAATATTCCGCTCCTTTATACGAATGGAGTTTAATAATGGATTTAATGAAAATTGGCACACAAATGCTGATGCGTAAAATGATCGGTGGCAACGCTGGCAATGCTGTGTCTGCCCTTTCTGGTTTACTCGGTGGTAGCAAAAGTGATGATGGTACTGAGACACCTGATATCGGTGGCTTGCTTTCAAAAATGCAAGGCAATGAAACTGGTGGCGACATAACTCAGCTAGCGGCTTCCTGGTTAGGTAAAGGAGACAATGAACAACCGTCTCTCGAGCAACTGAAAAGCATATTTGGCGGCGAAAAAATTGCTGCATTCGCTGCAGAGATGGGTACAGATGAAGCGACTGCTGTCTCTGGTCTGCAAGAAGCAATTCCAGGCATGGTTGATCAAGCTAGTCCTGAAGGTAATCTTCTGGATAGCCTTGGTGGTATTGGTGGTTTAGCCAGTATGGCCAGTAAACTTTTAAAGTAACTCGTTAAAAATAAAAGGGGCAGCGTTGAATCAACGCTGCCCCTTTTTTATTGCCTGACTAAGCTGTCAGTGTCAGAGCTTGGGTCTCGATCGATGTAACCAGATCTGCCGGCAGCTCCAGCAGTTCGGCAAGTCTCGCCAGATATTCACTATCTTCTTCAACCGACTTGTCCAATACAACCAGAGATGACAAATACACTTCCGAAGCAACCTGCATAGATTGAACATCTACTGCAATGGTCTCTGCGCTCAACAACTCCATGTTAATGGAATTAATCACGTCTTCATCGAGACCCAGTTTATCTGCCAGATCATGGATTTTCTGCTGCTCTTCAATGCCGATGTGACCATCAGTATTGGCGGCAGACACCATTGAACGCAGCAATAACTTGCCGCGAGTTTGGGCTTCATCACCGCTCAGCTCTGCCACCGGCTTTTCTTCACGACCAACAAAGTTCGGATTATTGGCTTTCCAGCCTTGAAAGGCGTTATAAGCCAGCCCGCCGACGGCTGCCAGACTACCCAGTTTGAGCACACCGCCAGTGATTGCCCTGCCGCCACGCGTACCAAGCATGATAGCTAAAACGCCAGCGACCGCAGCTCCTTTGCTCAGCTTACCGAGCATGGCATCGCGAGCTGGACCCGGTTCAGGTAAATCCAGCTTTTGCTCTGCCAGGTCAGTGCCTTTTTCCGCCAGAGCTTTGCCTTTTGCTATCAATTCTTCTAATAATAATTGCGCATCCATCTTTTCCATATTGCCTCCAAAAAGGCTGAAATTCAGTGAACACAAGCCTAGGTGATGCGAAGTTTCAGTACAATAGGCTCGAAACATTGTTCACCACAATCAACAAGTACAGCCCCCTGTTCGAAGAATTCTAACGAAAGATACCCAAGTTACTGTTTTAAATGGTTTTTTATTGAAGCATACTTCATCCGGAATCGAGGACGTATACACGTCCATTAAAAAGCGTGTATTAAAGCTCTAACAGAGCGCTCAAAAGCCTGTATTTCCTTGCTTTCACTGGTTTAATCCGGTAAATTAGCGCGCCTTTATGGGGTTAGATGTATGAACAATAACCCTGCAGATACAGACACTTGGAGCAACGCTCATGAAGACATTCAGCGCCAAACCCGCTGAAGTAAAGCGCGACTGGTACTTGGTTGACGCTACCGACAAAACTCTTGGTCGCCTTTCGACCGAGATCGCAAGTCGTCTTCGCGGTAAACATAAGCCGGAATACACCCCTCACGTTGATACTGGCGATTACATCGTTGTGATCAATGCCGAGAAAATAAAAGTAACTGGCAACAAAGCAAAAGATAAAATTTACCATCACCATACTGGTTACATTGGTAATCTGAAATCAATAAGCTTTGAAAAACTACAACAGAAGGCACCTGGACGGGTGCTGGAAAAAGCAGTCAAAGGCATGCTGCCTCGAAACCCGTTGGGTCGCGCCATGTTCAGAAAACTGAAAGTATACGCAGGCACTGAACACCAGCATGCATCTCAACAACCTCAACCGTTAGATATCTAGGTTAATAGTATGGCTACAGAACAATATTATGGTACTGGCAGACGTAAATCTTCTGCTGCACGCGTGTTCATGACTAAAGGCACTGGCAAAATCATGATCAACAATCGTCCACTGGACGAATACTTCGGTCGTGAGACTGCACGTATGATCCTGCGTCAACCACTGGAAGTAACCGAGTCAATCGGTGATTTCGACATTGAAGCTACCGTTACCGGTGGTGGTAATAGTGGTCAGGCTGGTGCGTTACGTCTAGGCATCTCAAGAGCATTGTTAAAGTATAACGAAAGCTTGCGAGGCGACTTGAGAGCAAAAGGCCTGCTGACTCGTGATGCTCGTGAAGTTGAGCGTAAAAAGGTTGGCTTCCGTAAAGCCCGTCGCGCTCCTCAGTTCTCAAAGCGTTAAGCTACAATTTCAGATAAAAAAGCCCGGCAAGTCCGGGCTTTTTTATGGCTCAAACATCCTAATTATCTGTATTTGTTGATAATATCTACCGCTGTTCTTTTATGTTGATGTAATGGTGGCCTCTATGTCATATAAATATCATTCAAGTCTAGTCGCTTTATTGCTGACCACCTGTATTGGCAGTGCCATAGCAGAAACTCGAGTACAGCTGACACAAGAGCTGCCTAAACTGGATATCATCTATAACAATACAGTCGTAACCATTCAACGCGAGCAAAACCCGGAGCACATATTGAATGGCACCTTTGCCATGACTTCACGCCCCTGCCCACCTGCCTGCATTAGCTCCATTGAACCGGTGGCCGGGGTTAAAGTAATCGGTGAACTTGAACTATTCAGGTTTCTTGAAGATGAGTATCTCAATGAAAGCGGGCTACTAATCGATGCCCGGTCTATAGACTGGTTTAAACGCGGCACCATACCCGGTTCAATCAACCTGCCCTCCAATCTAATCAGTAGCAATAACGCTGCAGATGAAACTGAAAACCTGCTTGCTTTGGTCGAAGCTAACGAACGTTATGATGTTGGACGTATAAAACGTTTTCTCGAAAAACGTGGCTTTATGGAAGGTGACAAAAAAACCGATAAGTATGACTTCACTTACGCTAAAAAATTAATCGTCTGGGACAATGGCCCCTGGTCTGACAGCGCAGGGAAAATCATTGCTACCTTTGTCAGTATCGGCTACCCGCTAGAGTATATTCATTATTACCATGGCGGCATGCAGTCGTGGCAAACACTGGGGCTAACCATAGTCAAACCATGATCAAATTTTGCAGACGAGTAACGCGCTTTGTACGGCTGATAATGCTGCTGCTACATGCCGTGCTTAAAACCATACTATTCAAGCATCAAGTGAAAGCGGGCATACCCGAGCAAGCCTATTTCGCACGCGCACAATTATTCATGGAAAATATGTGCCGTATTATTGGTCTTGAGCTGATTGTTGAAGGCGAACTACCTGCTGACGAAACAGGGCTGCTAGTCGCAAATCATGTTTCGTGGATGGATATACCTGTTGTTGGGGCTATCATTCCTTCTTTATTTCTATCAAAGGCTGAAGTCAGAAAATGGCCTTTGATTGGCTGGATTGCTTCCAAGAATGGAACCCTGTTCATTGCCAGAGGAAAACAAGGTGCAGCAAGCCAGGCAAATACAGATCTCACCTATGCCTTAAACAATAATGTCAATGTACTGCTGTTTCCTGAAGGCACCACTAATGACGGCACCTACTTGAGAATTTTTCATCCACGTCTGTATGCCGCTGCTATTGAGAGTAAGTGCCCAGTAATACCGGTCACACTGCGCTATGAAGCTATAGATGGCAGTTTGCATCAGGATGTACCCTTTATTGATGAACAGACCTTTATAGGCAATCTATGGCAGGTGCTGGGCAATGATAAAGTGATCGTTAAGGTGAATGTGCTTGATCCTATTCAGACTACCAATACTGCAAGAAAAGAACTGGCTACTGATTCGCGTGAAGCAGTACACAAAGCATTACAATTAGACCCCGTAAAAGCAGAGACGCCCTAGCCGGAACCCGGCAATCAAGCTATTATCGCGGAACTTAATACCCCGAATACGGGACTAAGCATTACTATTGGAGGGTTGGATTAATGAAATCTTTTAAAATTGTTTCTTTACTTGTTTTACTCGCTTTATCAAGCACTGTGTTAGCTGCTGGAAAAATCATTTGGTCAGAAAAGAATGCGTCTGGTGGTAACGATATGCATATGTACGTGTTCTGGTCAGAAACCTGCCCACATTGTGAAGTGGCAGTTCCCTTCATGAAAGACATGGAGAAGAAGCACTCATGGTTAAATGTTGAATTCAAAGAAGTATCGAAATCACCAAAAAACATGGAGCTTTACCGGGCAATGGCTACAGCAATTGGTGAAGACGCTCGCCTGGTACCCGCCTTTTTATGGTGCGGCACAATGTACTCCGGTTATGGTGATAATGAAACCACAGGAGAATGGCTTATCGATACTCTGGAAGAATGTAAAGAAGACCCAAGAGCCTATCAAGAACAGTGGGGTAAAAAGTAAACATCCAGTTTACAAAGATAATCAAAAAGCCTGGCGACTAACACCGTCGGGTTTTTTTATGCCTTAAGAAAAAGTCGGCCCATCTGAATATCATTTAGCTAAAACACCGTTGAGACAATAACCAGTCCATACTCTCTTAAGCCGCCTCTCCTCCATCAGGTCCGTAAAAGATAGCCCAAGTGACCAAATCATGCATCTCTATAAAGCGATGCTCAATACCTGCAGCAACAAACAAGACATCACCCTGATCGAAGGCCAAATGCTCGCCATCCAGCTCCAACACGCCATTACCCTGCATTACCACATAGATCTCATCCTGGGTGTGCGCGCTTTGATAGTCCTTACCCTGCGGGGCAAAGACAATGAGTGACATGGAGCCATGCTGCATAGCATCTATATCCCACACACCCTCTGGCCACGTGGTGGTTGGTTGCAATGGCAGCTTTGCCAGATGTTCTTTTAGTCCGATCTTCATCAGCAATCCTATTACTTATTACTAGTATTGAGATTGTGATAGTAGACCCGAATGAATGGGGTTAGCAAGAAACAATCAATCTTGGGTATTTTCCTACAGACATAAAAAAGGGCCGCTATAAGCGGCCCTTCTTGATCAGTAAGACTGATTAAGTTACAGAGTAATACCCAGTGACTTAACAGTTTCCATGGTGATCATAGTGGTCTTAACCAAACCTTTTGAAGCCTGGTAAGACTGCATAGCATTGATAGTCTGACTACCAACTACACCGTCGATAGGGCCATTGTAGTGACCTGCTTTCTTAAGCGCAGACTGAATGCTTTGGATATTGCCGCGAGTCATGTTCTTTTGACAAAGAACTGACATCCACTGCATAGCACCGGCAGAAGCTTGCTCCTGACGAGTTACCGTACCGTACTCTTCAGGAATCGCAATACGACGCTCTGAGTGAGGCTTAACTTGCTTACGTACAGTTACCGTCTTGTACTCAGCAGGAATCACTTCCGTACGAGTTGAAGCAGGAGTCTTGACTACACGTTTGGTGACAGTCTTGTACTGAGCAGGAGTTGAAGCACCACAGATTGCGTTACCTGTTGGACGTGAACC
>CALISW010000079.1 GCA_938041655.1 uncultured Thiotrichales bacterium
AATTGATGCGGGGCATGCGAAACGGACTTAAAAATTTAGATTGGGGCTTTACAATGCAGACTACCAATTCTGGTAAATTTTACTCTCATCCTGGTGTTTTCTTACTGCCATTCATGCTGGTCTTTATTACGGCTTGTGGTGCTGGCAATGGTGAAAATGAAAACGAATTTCTTGCCGATGTAAATACAACGGTTACCGGTAACTCTAACAACGGTGGCAATGTTGCCAGTGGTGATAACGACAGCGACAATGTTGATGATGCGACCGATAATTGTCCCAACGTTAGTAACCCTTCACAAGCTGATGCGGATAATGATGGTGTAGGTGATGCATGTGATTCGGTTAACAACAATAACTCATCCAACCTTGATACAGATAATGACGGCGTAGTTGATAGTGCTGATAACTGCGTAAATATTGCTAACAGCAGCCAGACAGATAGTGATAATGATGGTCTCGGTGATGCCTGTGATGTGGCCAACATAGCCGATGCAGATAATGATGGTGTTGCTGACAGTGCAGATAACTGCCCTAATATTTCCAATGGTGGACAAGTTGACGTTGATAACGACGGTATTGGTGATGCTTGTGACTCATTGATAGACAATGACAACGATGGTGTTGCCAATAACGTAGACAACTGTCCCAATGCTTCGAATGCCAACCAGGGCGATGCCGATAATGACGGCGTCGGAGATGCCTGTGATAGCGCAACATTTGTAGATAGTGATAACGATGGTGTTGCCGATGCTGCAGATAACTGCCCGGCAAATGCCAACCCCAATCAATCAAACATAGACAACGATGCTTTCGGTGATGTTTGTGATATTGATGATGATGGCGACGGTGTTACAGACTCACTCGATAACTGCCCGTTGGTAAGTAATCAAAATCAGGCGGATGCTGACAGTGATGGCATTGGTGATCTTTGTGATACACAAACCGACAATGATAATGACGGCATTAGCAACAGCGCCGACAATTGTCCGAACAATGCTAATCCTGATCAAACCGATACTGATAACGATGGTACAGGTGATGCCTGTGATCCATTGACCGACAGTGATAACGATACTATCGCTGACAATGTAGATAATTGCCCATTAGTATCCAACTCCAGTCAGGTAGATACTGACAATGATGGCACCGGTGATGCTTGTGACACACCAACTGATACTGACAACGATGGCATTGCGGACAGCTCTGATAACTGCCCTAATGTTGCCAATACCAATCAACTGGATTCAGACAATGACGGTGTAGGCGATGCTTGTGAAACCCCGACTGATACTGACAACGATACGATCGCAGACAGCAATGATAATTGCCCGACTGTAGCCAACACAAACCAACTGGATTCAGATAATGACGGCGTAGGCGATGCTTGCCAGGGTAATGATCTGGTCACTAACTTCACTATCCCGCCCAGCATAGGGGTGGGTGCCCGAATGCAGGTTTCATTCGATGTAGCACGAACCTACACCAACCCCTATGACATGGATGATGTCATGGTCGATGTAATGATTACTGATGCTGCCAACAATGTACAAATCGTACCGGCATATTGGGCTGAAGACGTGGTTCACGACAGTACTATTTATGATCGCTTTCAAGAAGTTCCTGGTAGTGGTGGCTGGCATTTCCGTTTTTACCCAACCATGGCAGGTGCACACTCATTGGCTTTCCGCGTAACCGATAGCCTCGGTGTTGATACTGGCACTAGTACAGCATTTACCGTAACACCGGATGCGACCTATCGCGGCGGCTTGCGTAAGAGTACGGTAGATCCAATGCAGCTCGCTTATGAAAATGGTGACCGTGCCTTCTTGTTAGGCCAGAACTTTGCCTGGCCCGGACAAGAAAGCAGTCATGACACAGCGGGTGTGACGAATAATGTTGAGCGTATGCAAGCAGAGATCACCTCACTCAAGAATAATGGCGGCAATTTTATGCGCATCTGGATGCAGGCGCACTGGAGTGAGTACATGCTCGAGTACATTTCAACCGATACGCGCTATACACACTCAGGTCCGATTGAGTTTGATGATCTTGGCCAATTTAATCAGGAAAACTCCTACAAAATGGATCTGATGATGGACTGGGCTGAAAACGATGACATCTTCCTGATGTATACACTGTTTTCATTCTGTTCATTTGACTCGACCTACTGTGCAGGTAACTGGGATATTAATCCGTATAAAGATACCAACGGTGGTCCTATTGCAGAGGCTGGTGATTTATGGACTGACGCAGATGCAATACACGCGATGAAAAATAAAATGCGTTACGTCGCGGCACGATGGGGTCAATCACCGAACTACGCCATGATCGAATTCTGGAACGAAGCTGATAATGGCAATGTCTGGAATGATATTGGTGGTGCTGGAACTGCACAGCCAATTATCGCTGGTTGGCATAACAACATGCAGGCTTTCCTTGAGCCTATACTTCCAGAAGGAAAAATGTTTACGACCAGTTTTGCCTGGACGGATAAGCCGGGTTATTCACAACACTCTTTATGGCCCTCAATGAATCTGGATGTGGCAAGCCCGCACGCCTATATTTCAGAATATGATCTTGATGGTGCAGGCAATGGTACAGCCAAGTCAATTGCCGAGTGGACCATAGAATTAAACACGTTGTTCAGTGCACAGAACCGTCCTTTCTGGCTGGGTGAATATGGCATTAATCTGGGTGATACCGGTTCGACCGCTACTGGCGAACAAACCGAAGCAATGGATCCTGATAATTTGCACTTCCTGTACGGCATTTATCAGCCCATCTTCCTGGGTAACTCGGTGGGTAACGCACATCAATGGCGAGTAGATGACTTGTTTGAGTTGCCTACTGAAGCCGCGAGTTACTTACTAGCCTTTTCCAACCTGGTTGATACCGAAGCAGCCGCTTTTGCTGGTGCCTCACATCAAGCCTTTGCTGCGACTGGTGGCTTACTTTCTGGTGGCTTTGTGAATACAGATTATGCCAGCATCTATGTGTTTGATAATAATTATACTGTGTCGGATTATGAGCCACTGAACGACAATGATGACGAGATTTCACCGAGTTGGCGTGATGGTGATGGTGCTTTCCCGGCAGCGACGGGTAATTTGACGCTGACCGGAATGGCAACGGGCATCTACAATGTACGTTTCCTTGATCCGGCGGATTTGAGTGTGATTAGCACTACGACGCAAACTGTGTCAGGTACTAGCACAAACATGGCAATACCGGCGTTCAAGCGTCATGTATTAATTATGATGGATAAGTAGTTCGAGGCGGACCGCTTCTAATAAAACGCCGCTATTCAGCGGCGTTTTTTTTGATCCCGGCATTGCGTAGCCAGGTAATAGTGCGTGGTAAATAGACATCAACTTCACGCTGCTTGCCATCTTCTTCCAGACGGCAATCGTATAAGGAAATCCAACTCTCGGAATATTCGTGCAAGGTTCCCACGTATTCGACTTTTCCATCGTCGAGTTTTTGTTCCAGAATGACTGAGTCGCCGATGTGGTGCTCCAGAATAGGATCGTATGCTTCGCCCAGTAAACTAGTCGCGGTAGTGCTTAGTTGCTTCATATGCGCGTCAGAAGAGTCCAGGCTTTGTCCACGAACCCGGGTTAGCAACAACCCCATCGATTCATTAATGGCATCACGAAAGGTGTTCAGAAAATTACTTATCAGTCTGCCGAGTACCAAATACCAACGTTTATTGATAACAGCGTCAACCGACCGTCGCCTGATTTTTTGTTTATCTTCAGAGAGGTCATCGTGAAAGCGAAATAAACCTTCAACCTCCTGATATTCCTGCTTATAAAGTAAAAAGCTGGTGGCGCTATTGTTGCGACGATTTTTATAGGGTTGTTTGAACAGAAACTCAATTCCGTTGGAAAAAACTTTTGCCTGCCCCCAGACCGAAGCTTTGCCCTTGCGTTTCAAAGTGATGTCAAAATCATCAATGTCTCTTAGCACTCGATCTTTCCTTCTTCTTCTGGCAAAGGTGCCTACGATCGCGGTTAGAAATACCAGCAAGATACTCAGTATTAACAAGTTATCTAAAATCATCTTTGGAATTACTCATTGAGTCGATTGCGATATCTTAACAAGTGACTAAAACCAACAGGTTATTTTTTTCTCAAAATGAATATCTTTTTTATCAGAGTGAGCGGATAATTCCCGTTCATACACCACTCGAATTACCATAATGAATGTTGTGCAATTACTGGTGTTGCTGTTACTGGCAGCAATCTGGGGAGCCTCTTTTCTGTTCATGCGCGTCGCGGTGCAAGAATTTGGTGCTATTTCTCTTATTACACTCAGAGTAGGCGGGGCCGCTTTACTGTTACTCCCGTTTTTATATTGGCGTGGATATCTGGCTGAGCTCAAAGGCAATTGGAAGCACCTGTTCATACTAGGGTTAAGCAATGCCGCGATTCCATTTACATTATTTGCCTATGCGACATCTCAGTTGACCGCAGGTTTTACCTCAGTGCTCAACTCTCTGGCACCGATGTTTACTGCTTTGATAGGCTATTTATGGCTTAAACAGAAACTATCCTTGCTGGCCAGTGCCGGTTTGTTGCTCGGTTTGATAGGAGTGATCCTGCTAGTACAGGATAAATCGAATTTGAGTGGCGGCATGCAATGGTATGGCATAGCCGCCGGTATAGGTGCCAGCTTCCTATATGGTTATGCGGCAAATTATGCAAAACACTATAAGACCAATATGTCGCCGATTGCGATCACTGGAGGTCATTTGATGGCAGCCGCGTTGTGTATCTTGCCATTTGGAATTTATTTTTGGCCTGACGCGACACCCTCAGCATTGGCCTGGAGTAATGCCTTGTTGGTAGCGGTATTGTGCACGGCGCTGGCTCACTTTCTGTATTTCTGGCTGTTACAGCAAGTCAGCGCTCATAGCGCTGTTTCAGTTACATTCCTGATTCCAGTATTTGGCATGTTTTGGGGTGCGCTATTTCTCCAGGAAGTGATTTCCCTCAACATGGTGTTAGGTTGCGGAGTTATTCTGTTCGGGGTGGCATTAACTACCGGTGTGGTAGGTAAAAAAGCGGCTTAAGTGTAGTGCTATTTGTTGGTGGCCGCTTGCAATTTATCGAGCAACTCAACTTCACGGGTGACATCTTTCTGTATGCCAATGTAATAAGTTAGTTGATCTGCATCATTAAAGACCGGGGTTACACTCAACTCATTCCAGAACATAGTGCCATCTTTTTTATAGTTTCTTAAACGTACAACGCAGGCTTCATGTTTATCTATGGCATCGCGTAGTTTTTTGATTTGAACCTGGTCTGAATCTGTACCTTGCAAAAAACGACAATCTTTATACAAAATTTCTTCTGCCGGGTAACCGGTTAGTTCTTCAAAGGCATCATTAACATAGATGAGAATGGTCTCGGAGCCTTCCTGTTCTGCCACAACAATACCATCACTCGACGCATTGATAATTTTCAATAACAGGTCAGAATCAATTAATGATGTTTTGTCCATTAGCTTTAATATTTAGATAATACCCACTGAGTATAAAAGCTTGTTTACGCACTATGAAGTAAATTAGATGCGTATTTCGCTGCTTGGTAAGCAAGGAGAAGCTGACGAGCATAAAAAAAGAGCATCTAAGCTCTTCTTTTATGCTTCACAATCTTTGCTATCTTGTTATAACACAGTGTATCCACGTGATGTCATACAAGCCTCTAGCGCAAGCCCAAAGCCATCGGCTTTGTATTCATCGTGGACGGGGTAGGGAATGGAAGGGTCAAAGTTAGTTTCTTTGGCCGACCAAATATGACATTCGTCAAGGTCCAGTGACATCTGCGCTTCATTTTGACCGTTAGCTGGGTAATAGATAGGAGCACCATCGTGGTAGCTGACATGGTAGCTCTCATCGGATTCTGTATAACCCTCATCATAGTAGTCAGCAAGATCATCGTCGTAGTCATCGTAATCAGGTCTGTCTACCACAATGTATTCACGTGATTTTGGAACCCAGCGGTAGTAGTTGTTGTAAGCATTAAAATACAGATCATTACCACGATAAAAGCCTATTGAATGCTGTGGTAGTGAGCTCAGGCGATAACCAATCGGAGCACTCACTAATGAGAAGTGACTATTGCCCCGGTTATAACTGAAATACAAGCCTCCGTAAGAGTAATAGGCCTGATTATTCCAGCTAAAACGGTCGTAGTAGCTCGGTAAGTAATTGGTTGAATAACCAGGATGGTAAGCCTGATTGTAACTACTTGCCCAAATTCCATAGGACTGTTCTATCGGGAAACGATGCCCAGCATTGCTATACCAGTGATTGTGTCGGTTGGGGTGGTATCGATGATTAAAGATCGAACTCCACGGGCGATAGGGCCGCGCATAATTTCTATTATTATGTGCCGCACTATCGTGATGATTCTGATCTCGCTCATCACTTCGACGCAAACCCGTACTCACAGAAGGTTTCGGAAATACAGGTCGAAAAGTGCCGCTGCCATTTTGCGAAGAATTATTTCTTGGCGGCTTGTAAGCACTAATCGGCGGTCTGTAATTATTTACTGGGGGCCGGTAGTTGTTAACAGGTGGGCGGTACTTGTTGACCGTAGGTTTAGTAGTGGTAACGGGTTTGTAACTACGTTGTGGTTTTTGATAAGTAGATTGCGCCGGCTTATACGTAGTAGTCGGCTTACGAACCGGGGCTCGCCGGTCAAGAATATTACTTTGTCGTGAGGTGGCTCGTTGGTTATTACTATTACTACTACGCGTATTACTACGCGATGAGGATTGTGCCGACCGTGATTTGTTGGAGAACATGCGTGGTTCTTCTACACGATCGAGTCGGCTAGTGCTGCGTTTGCCCGTCTCTGCGCTGGCAGTCGCACTCACTAGCAGCCCGGTAGAGGCGATTGATGTCAGTAAAAACCTGATAATAAACTTTGACATAATATTTCCGTCCCCCAAGACGTACTCGTTATAGACTGTCAGTACTTAGAGTTCTGACTATCCTTATGGTTCAGTATACGTCATGTTGCTGAACCAAAGCTGAACGGTAGTTTTTGGGTAAGTAATTGATATTATTGTTAATCTTGGTGCATTTACTTGGAATTCAAGCGCCAAGCAGGGTTAAATACGGTAAAAAACAGCCGAATTTCTCTCAAAGGTCGAAACATTTCACAGTGGTTTTCGGCTAGATAACACCTATTTGCCTAAAAAAACCTCTATTTACCTGACTCCTGTGAAGATTTTTCCCATCCTACCATTGCTGCTTTACGAGTTTTCCCCCAGCGATAATGATTCAATTCTCCGGTTGCGCGAATCACTCGATGGCAGGGAATCAGTAGCGCTACTTTATTGTTGGCGATTGCGGTAGCAACAGCCCGCACTGATTTTGGTCGTTGTATTTCTTCAGCGACATTCTGGTATGAGGCTAAAGATCCAACAGGTAGTTTGATTAATGCTTCCCACACCCTGGTTTGAAATTCTGTGCCTTTTACCAGCACCGACATCTCATTATTATTGTCCTTGGAAAAAATCCTTTCGATCAACGTTTTTATCAGAGGTTTATCTTCGATCAGCTTTGCATTCGGCCACTCATTTTCGAGCTCATTGCAAACTGTTAGATATTCATTTTCGTCGTCATAAAAATTGAGTTTGCAAATACCACGAATGGTGGTTGCGATAAAACAAAACCCATAAGGAGAGTAATGTGCTGCATAGCGGATCTCCAGGTTTTTACCGCCGCTGCGAAATTCGCCCGGAGTCACGCTTTCCATTTTAATCATTAGATCATGAAGTCGACTGCTGCTACTGAGGCCTACATTTATAGAAGTGCTCAATACTGACTGTTCACGTAATTGGCTTTTGGCATGTTCTTTGGTGAGGTATTGCAGGAATTGTTTAGGAGAAACTCCAGCCCATTGAGTAAACAGACGTTGGAAGTGAAACTCACTCAGCCCGATATGTGCTGCTACCTGTGCTAAATCGGGTTGTTGGAGTTGGTGCTCGGAAAGATACTCAATAGCCTTTGCAATACGCTGGTAATTTTCATGCTCAACTTTATAAGATGCACTCATAGACTGATTATGAAAGACAATCCGAATTGTTGCGACCCGAATCTTGCGCTTCGAGGCTCAATGATTGACATGCATTCCTAGATCGCTTTATTTTTTTAAAGACAGTACAAAAATTTCATCTTCACCATCAATTTCACCGGTTGGTTGCCAGCCAAAATGCTGATAAAAACCATAAGCTCTAAGCGACTTGTCCGGTGTTGTTTTCAGCCAGATTCGTTTGTGACCATTTGAAAAAAGCCATGCCTGCATCTGCATGAGCAAAGCAGCGCCAATTCCACGTCGATCATATTCTGGTAAGACTGCCAGAACCTCCAATTCAGCGGTACTGCTATTGCCCATGACGAATCCAGTTATCTTGTTAGACGCTACATCAACCCAGCCCTTGACGTCGGTCTGTAGTGCGATAGTTAAGGATTCGATAGTTATGCCATATTGCTGTAGCTGTTCCATGCTGATGGCATTTTCTATTGTGGCGGTTCTCACTTCAAAAACTTCAGCGAGATCGTCAGGTGTCATTTCTCGAAGCATAGAAAACTTACACTGTATTCGGGTACATACTCTGGTTAAAACTGATAACTCAGAACGTAGCTATGTTTGCCATCTTCCTGAATAATTTCCAATGAACCCGTAATAGAGGCTAACTCATCAGTGCCAGAACCGCTCAAAATAGTAACTTGTAAACTTTGCGAGTCAGAATCCATCGCACCTTCATGCAATAGAGTAAAAGATCCTTTTTTATTGGCTAGCGTTCCAGAAAATTCCTCAACAGCATAATAGGCTGCCGCGCCACTTTCTGTTCGTTTGCTAATCATTTGTCCGATGCCTGTTCCAACCATATCGCCGGTGTAATCTTTATTAATTATCATTCTGCCAGCAGGCGCTGCATCATCGTTTTTTGCATCAAGGTTAACTTCAAACATTCCTTTTGCTGTGAGCATTATATTTCTTTTTGTCATTATTGTTTGTGTGCACCCTAAGTAATTTACGCTTATAAGCAGCATGAGGAATAAGAGAATATTTCTTTTCATTGGTGCTTGTAATCAGTGATTATGATAACAATATATTTTAAGTATCCAGAAAGCTCAATATAGCATCAAGTGCCGCAGTCGGCGCTGCTTGCAATAAACAGTGGGGGCCATCTATTTCGGTAATTAGAATTGTTTGATTTAATGATACTGCAAGCTCTGAGGCGCGTGCGGATACTATACGATCTTCTGAAGCTTTGAGGTAGAGGATTGGCGCTTTAACCTCAGTAATTAAATCGCTAACGTCAACATCTTGCGCTTCACGTATTCGTTTGACAATGGTTTTAGCAGAAACTTTTTTTAGCGTTTTGTGTAAAAGGTTTTTTGTTTCCTGTGTGCGGAAACTCCCCAATAAGAAAGATTCGATTAATGATTTAGGCACAAATGAAAGCGGAAATTTTGCCAAAACCCTTATGGCCTCAGAGCCGAATTTAATAGGATTTTTTACAAATGTACAGCATAGGATGAGCCCTTTTAATCTTTCGTCAGCTTCTTGGGTTAAATGAATTGCTAGTGGCCCAGAAAATGATTCACCTAGAATAATGAAGTCACCAGTTGCGGGAATGTATTTCTTAATCATGCTCGAGAGTTCATTGTAGCCAAGTGAATGATCATCGGGATATGAAACGACTCGCGCTTCCCATTCTTCTGGAAATGATTCAATAAACGGAGAAAAGAGATCACCGGTACCGTCCATGCCAGGTAAGAGAATAACAGTAATTTTTTGGTGTTCTAATGCTATTTTTTCCGTCACGATGGGTTAGATCTTGGCATCAGATTGATACAGCGGAGGTATGGTTGTATTTGAGTTGTTTTCTGGAATGTCAGCGGTGCTTCGTTCTTTATTGATTAACTCTATCAATTTGCTGGCATCAAAATCACTTTTATCAGCTTGAAACAAGCTTGCATCCAGTGCCATCAGTTCCTGTTTTAAATCCTCGTTACGACTTGCAAGGCCGATATCACTGAGTGAGTTAACGGTGTTATTTTTCCAGAATTTTTTTCCCCACTCCAGAATAGCTGAGCGTAATACTACTGGATTATTGTTCGATTGTTGTAGTTTTTGCCAGGCCTGTTGTTCGCTACTCTCAGCGATGTGTTGGTTATTAGTTTCGATTTGAGTTTGCGGTCGTCTGTTTAGCAGCAAGGCGAGAGTGGTAAGCAGCCAGAGTCCGATTGCTGTAAAAAATGCTGGCCGCCAATAGTTGGTACTGGTGTTGTTGCTTGTTGTTGTGAAGTTGCCATCGTTATCGGTAATTGTTGCAGCGTTACTATTTTCATCATTGATGAGAGCGGTGTTGTTAGTTGTTGCGGCGCTACCGGGTAATATGGACAGGGTGCGTTCCGGCAAGATAGCTGTTTCCATAGTTTGTGTGCTGGTGTTCCACCAGTTGAATTCGACGGCGGGTAAGGTCAAGTTACCTGCTGAAGAGGGGATGATTGCCATCTTTTCAGTACGCACACTTCGTACACCCTTGATGCTGGATGTTTCACTGGTCTCCGGATCATCCGGATAGGTTTGGGCGCCAATCAATGAGGGCACCACCAGTGGCGGCAATTGAGAAGCTTGCAAACCATCGGCCTCGATGATGATGGAGCGTGTTACCGGTTGTCCCACAGCGATGCCATTCGGGTTTTCACTCCATTCCTCACGCAACGTTATATTTCGTGCCGGTAGCCAGTGCTTGCCGGTAAAGCTGTCAGGCCTGGGTTGGACCGTAACTTCCTTGTTGTCATTGCGTAGTCGTACAGACTTGCTGCCCGAGTCTCGTCCAAAGCCAAAAAATGACCGGGGGCGTGAGGGGTCAGCCAGTGAGCCTTGAAACAGTTGCCCCGGGATTTTAATCACGCCACTGCTTTGTGGAAATATCGCATATTTCACTTCGTAGGCGATATAGTTTTTGCTGCCTATCTTTTTCTCATAATTGGTTTCAGAGATTTGGGTGACAATTGCGTTAGGTATATCCAGCGGTGATAGTTCTGCGCCCCGATTCAGGCCGGGGTAATAAAAAATACGTGTGGTGTAAATGAGTTCCTGCTGCACCCAGGGTTTTTCCGAGGATATTTCGGCTTCCATAAAGATGTTATCCACACCGGCGCGTTGATCCATGGGCACACCCTCGCTGACCAGAATCCGAATTGAATCGGTATGATCGTTTCCAATCTGAAGGCTGGGAATAACGGCATAGCCTTTTCTTAAAGGAGCCAGTGAAATCTGCCATTGTTTGCTGGCGGTAGTTTTGCCATTGACCATTTGGAACTGGCTGCTTTCACTGTTGCTGAGTATCTCGAAATCTACCTCTACCGGTTGTAAATTTAGCTGGCTGACGCTGTCTGGGTCATCGGTAGTGATGATCAGCGTCAAGGTTTCATCCATGCTGATGCTTTCTCGACTGATTCTGGCGCTGGCAGCGGCATCAAGCAGGCTGCTATAGCTGCAAGCAATTAGTAGTAACAAAGAGAGTACTTTATACATGGGTTACCAGACCTTCGATTGATCGTCTACGTATTCACGATTACGTTTGTTTTGTTCGGATTGATAGCGAAACTTTTGGCGTAACAAGCCACCCGGGTCATCAGGTACTTTGCGTAACCATTGCTCCAGTGCTTGTTCGGCTTCATCCAGTTCTTCTTCGGTGAGTTCTTCACCGGTCATTTGTCGCTGTTGTTCTTCACCTTGCTCACCGTCTTGCTGCTCTTCTTGGGTTTGCTGTTGTTCCTGCTCTTGTTCTTCCTCTTCAGATTCTTCGGTCTGTTCTGATTCGGATTGTTCTTGTTGTTCTTGCTCGGATTGCTGCTGCTCCTGTTCGCTTTGCTCCTGATCTGATTGTTCCTGGGAATCAGATTGCTGCTGGTCTTGTTGATCCTGTTGTTCCTGATTCTGCTGGTCTTGCTGTTGTTCCTGATCTTGTTGCTGCTGTTGCTGTTCCAACAGTTTGTCTACCAGTTCCTTATTAAACAGAGCGTCTTCATTATCCGGATCCAGCTTCAGGCTTTTTGCATACGATTCACTGGCTTGTTTCAAGTCCCCGGAACGCGCCAGCGCATTACCGCGATTATAAAGCGACGTGCCTGTACTCTGATCTGTGAATTGTTCCAGCGCTTCTTTGTATTCACCGGCCTGATAATGGGCGATACCTTTTCTCACCGGGTCTTTGAAGGTAGCTGCTGCTGCGCTGGCATCACCTTGTTCCAGTTGTTTTTGACCTTGTTGATCTTTGGTCGACCACAAGTCACTCCACTCAAAAGCCAGCGCTGGTTGAGGTTGGAGAATGCAAACACAGGCCAGCGCCAGTAACCAACCTCTACGAAAGGCAAGCAGTGCGAAGGGCAGGCAAAATAAAACTAACCACGGGCCTCTATCCAACCACACATCAAACTCGCGATCGGTTGCACTGGTTTGTGTATCCAGATCGAGTCCTTGTTTGAGTAAATAGTCCAGGTCACGGCTATCCACTCTAAATTCACTGTAACGCCCACCAGTATTGCTGGCGAGTTCCCTGAAATTATCAGTATTGAGCTTGGGAATAACGATGGTGCCGTCATCATTTTTGAAAAAACCGCCCTGCGGTAACTGTATTGGACCACCTGCAGGCGTACCGATAGAGAGTAAAGACAGGGCAACGTTGCTACCCAGTGCCTGTTCGACGCGTTGCACATCTCTGCTGTTTAGTTCGTCACTGACCAACAACAGGCGAGCATTAAGGATGCCACCATCCTGCATCAACTGTCTCGCGGCCAGTATGCCCAGATCTGGACGGCTTCCCAGTTTAGGCATAATTTCAGGTAGTAGCGAAGTGACCATTGCTTCAATGGTGTCAGCATCATCGGTAAATGGAGCGACAGTGTGTGCATCGCCCGCGTAGACGACCAAAGCGGTCAGGCCTTCTTTTCGATTATTAAGAATATCGCGAAGTTTGTGTTGGGCACGTGCTATACGGCTGGGTTTGATGTCGGTAGCACGCATTGACAAGGATAAATCCAGAACGATAATCAATGCGTCTTCTTTCTGTTCAACTTGTTGTGGCAGGCGCTGCCAGGTCGGGCCGGCTGCAGCAATCACCAGTAGTGACAAAAGCAGGCCAAGCACCAGAGTAGGCCAGCGACGACTGACACCTACGGGTTTGTCGAGTAGATGGGTGAGTAGATTGCTGTCGATCAATTCATGCCATTGTGAGTCACCGGCGCCACTTTTCCAGGTGCGCCAGACAATTAATGCCACTGGTATCAGAAAGAGTAAAAGCAGTGGGCGCAGTAAATGAAATTCGCTCACGAATCACTCCATTTTCTACTGGCTAACAATCTGCTTAACAGTGAGCCTAGCAGCCATAGTGTCATTAGCGATAGTGCGGCGATCACTGGCCAGTAGAACAATGATTTATGTGGGCGGAAGAATTCCTGATCTTGTTCAACCGGCTCAAGTTTGTCGAGTTGTTGATAAATTTCGTCCAGCTCTTCGGTATTGCGGGCGCGAAAATAGTTACCACCGGTCGCGTCTGCAATGTTACGTAAAATTTCTTCGCCATTTTCCATAAAACGATTGGTGCGTCGTTGGTTGGGGCCAACGAAAACAGTATAGATTTTGACCTTGGCTTGTAAGGCGAGTTCAGCGGCTTTTTGTGGCGCTACGGCTCCAGCAGT